>NZ_JBHTST010000007.1:0-115513 GCF_042794995.1 Streptomyces sp. NPDC056503 | reverse complement strand
GTTCCACGTCCCCACGCGCGCGTGGGACGACCAGCGGGCGCGGGTACGACAGCGCGCCTCCCACGCGCGCGTGGGCCGGTCAGCTGTCGCCGGTGCGCTCGCCGAGGACGACCGTCGTCGTCGCCGTCTTGCCGTCACGCTCGTAGGTGATCTTCACGGAGTCGCCCGGCTTGTGGGTCCAGATCTCGCTGATGAGGGATGGACCGCTGTCGATGGGGTGGCCGCCGAAGCCCGTGATCACATCGCCGGGCCGCAGGCCCGCCTCGGCCGCCGGACCGCTCGGCGTCACCGCCTCCGTGCCGCCCGCGCCCTGCTCGGCGATCTGCGCGCCCTCGCCCTTGTCGTTCATGTTCACGGTCGCGCCGATCACCGGGTAGACCGGCTTGCCCGTCTTGATCAGCTGCTCGGCCACCGCCTTCGCCTGGTTCACCGGGATCGCGAAGCCGAGGCCGATGGAGCCCGCCTGCGACTGGCCGTAGCCGCCGCCGGTGGACTGGATCGCCGAGTTGATCCCGATCACCGCGCCGGCCGCGTCGAGCAGCGGACCGCCCGAGTTGCCCGGGTTGATCGACGCGTCCGTCTGGAGGGCACTCATGTACGAGGCGCTGCCGCCACCGTCCCCCGAGGCCACCGGGCGGTTCTTGGCGCTGATGATGCCGGTCGTCACCGTGTTGGAGAGGCCGAAGGGCGCGCCGATCGCGATCGTCGAGTCGCCGACCGCCACCTTGTCCGAGTCGCCCAGCGGCAGCGGCTTCAGCCCCTTCGGGGCCTCCTTCAGCTTGATCACGGCCACGTCGTAGCCCTCGGCCCGGCCGACGACCTCGGCGTCGTACGTCCGGCCGTCCGAGAAGGTCGCGGAGAGCGTGCCGCCCTCGGCCGCCGACGCCACCACGTGGTTGTTGGTGACGATGTGGCCCTCCTGGTCGTAGACGAAACCGGTGCCGGTGCCGCCCTCTCCCTGGGTACCGCCCGACTTGGCCTGGATGGTGACCACGCTCGGCAGCGCCTTGGCGGCGACCGCCGCGACCGTGCCCGGCTCCCGCTTGAAGGAGGCGGGCGCCTCGCCCGAGGCGACCGTCGTCGACGCCTGGCCGCTGTCCTCGCGCTGGGCCGCCCAGTAGCCGATGCCGCCGCCGATGCCGCCGGCGACGAGCGCCGCCACCAGGACCGCCGCCACGAGCCCGCCGGTGCGCTTGCGCGCCGGGTCCGCGGGCAGGGCCGGGACCGGCTCGCCCCAGGACGGTACGGCCGGAGGCGCCGGAGGCCAGCCACCGCCCCCCGCGGCGGCAGCCGCGGGCTCGGGGGCGTGCACGGGCGCGTGCGGGTGGGCGGCCGGAGCGGCCGCCGGAGCCGGCGGCGCGGCCGGGACCGGTGGCTGGACCTGGGTCGGCGCGTCCTCCGCGAACTGCGGGGCCGGCTGAGGCTGCGGGGCCTGCCCGGCCGTCGGCGCGGCGGGCGGCGGGGTGGCGGGGACGGGCGGCGTGGCGGGGGCGGACGGGGCAGTCGGGTCCGCCGGAACCTCGGTGCCCTCGTTCTCGGTGCTCACAGCTCGCTCTCCTCGTTCACGGCGCGGGGACGGTGACGGTCGCTCCAGGGTGCTGGGCACAGCTTTTCCCATGCGACGTCAGGCCGCGGTAAGGCGGAGCTGTGCATCCGCACCCCTTCCTTTATAACCGGACAGAACGGACAGGTGCGGAGTACCCGGGCCGCCCCGCCAATGGCACCATGACGCGGTGACCCACGCACGGCAGCAACCGCACCCCGGCCCCGTCCAGGTCGTCGCCCACCGAGGAGCCTCGGAGGACGCGCCGGAACACACCCTGGCCGCCTATGTGAAGGCCATCGAGGACGGCGCCGACGCCCTGGAGTGCGACGTACGGCTCACGGCCGACGGGCATCTGGTCTGCGTCCACGACCGCCGCGTCGACCGCACCTCGAACGGCCGCGGAGCCGTCTCCACCCTCGAACTCGCCGACCTCTCCGCGCTGGACTTCGGCGCCTGGAAGAGGTTCAAGGAGCGCGAGGACTCCGGCGAGCCCGGTGAGAGCCCCGACTGGGGCGACCCCGAGTACACCTCGGTCCTCACCCTGGAACGGCTCCTGGAGCTGGTCTCCGACGCCGGCCGGCGGGTCGAGCTCGCCATCGAGACCAAGCACCCCACCCGCTGGGCGGGCCAGGTCGAGGACCGGCTGCTCGCGCTCCTGAAGCGTTTCGGCCTGCACGCGCCCGTGGCGGCCGAGGAGTCCCCGGTACGGATCATGAGCTTCTCGGCCCGCTCCCTGTACCGGATCTCCTCCGCCGCGCCGACGCTCCCGACCGTCTCGCTCACCCAGTTCGTCACCCCCCGGCTGCGCGACGGACGCCTGCCCGCGGGCGCGTGCGTGGCGGGGCCGTCCATCCGGATCGTCCGCCACCATCCGGCCGTCATCCTGCGCCTCCAGAAGGCCGGTCACCAGGTCCACGTCTGGACCGTGGACGATCCGGAGGACGTCGAGCTCTGCCTGCGGCTGGGCGTCGACGCGATCATCACCAACCGCCCCAAGGCCGTCCTCGAACACCTCGGACGCGCCTGAGCCACGCCTCCGGGCGCCCCGCCGGGGCGGCCCGGGGGCGGTCCCGGGGCGACCCGGGGGTGTGCACCGGCGCGTTCGACGCCTACGCGATCGTCACTTGTGCTCCACCCCACCCGGAACAGGCGGTTTCCGGTCGCGGTCACCGGGGCATCCACACCGTGGCGTGGGGCGAAGGAGGTCTCGGGGGTGGCGTTGGTGGTGGCACAGAAGGTGCCCACGTCGTCGAGCATGGCCGTACCCCATGGCCCTGCGGGCGTGGGGGAAGCGCGACACCGGATGCGGGACGAGCTGTACCGCAGCGGGGTGTCGGAATCGGTCGTCGACGACGCGGTCCTGATCCTGTCCGAACTGCTCAGCAACGCCTGCCGGCACGGCAGGCCGCTGGGCCGGGGCGACCGGGGAGAGGGCGACGTGCTGGCGGCCTGGCGGCTGGATCCGTCGGGCGGGCTGACGGTCGAGGTGACGGACGGAGGCGGTCCCACGAGGCCCATCCCGTCCACGCCCTCGGTCACGGCACGCGGCGGACGCGGGCTCAACATCATCGGCGCGCTGGCCCAGGACTGGGGCGTGCGCGACAGCGCGACGGGCGACGTCACGGTCTGGGTGATCGTCACGGAGGGCCACCGCCGCGAGGACTTCGCGGCCCGGGTCGGCGCCGGTGGCTCCGGCTTCGACCTCCTCGACGCCTACGACGACCTGGACTGAGCCCCGGACCGACGGCGGGCCCCGGACCGACGGCGGCAGCCCCCGGAGCGACGGCGGGCACCTCGCCGACGGCAGGTCCCGGACCGACATCAGGTCCCGGACCGACGGTGGGGCACGCGCCCGGTGGCGCTCCCGGTCTGCCGGCGGTCACGCTCCGGGCCGGTCCCCGGCGACGGCTTCGGGCCGCACCACGGGTACGGCTGCGGGCGCCGGTCCACCGATACGGCTCCGGGCGGGTCCACCGATACGGACCCGGCCCGGTCCACCGATACGGACCCGGCCCGCGCCCGGGCCCGGGCGCCCGCGCCGGCGGAGCCCGTATCCGATCCATCGGGTGGTCGTGGCACGGCTGAGCTTCCGGCGGCGTCCGGGCGGCTAGGCTCGCGCCCGACACAGCATCGCGATCGGGAGAAAGCCACACCATGGCCAAGAAGCGCCCCCAGACGAAGGCCGGCAAGAGCGGCCAGGCACAGGTCACGAACGGGGAGATCCCGGTCGTCGGCGCGCGCGAGCCGTGCCCGTGCGGTTCGGGCCGCCGCTACAAGGCGTGCCACGGCCGGGCCGCCGCGCACGCCGCGACCGAGCACGTCCAGCGCCCCTTCGAGGGCCTGCCCGGCGAGTGCGACCTGGTCGCGCTGCGCGAGCTGGTGCCCGCCGCCACCGTGCCGCTCACCCTCAAGGACGGGCTGCCCGAGGGCGTGCCGTCGGTGACGCTGGCGACGGTCCTGCCGATGGCCTGGCCCGCCCTCCGCCGCGACGACGGCTCCGTCCTGCTCGCCCTGCAGAACGACGGCACCTCCGGCGACCTGTCCCGCGACCTCGCCGACACGCTCCAGCGCGCGCTGGAGACCGAGCCCGGCAACCCGGTGCCGCCGCGCCGCGTCGACCCGGAGGGCCCGCGCCTCCAGGAGCTGCTCGACGCCGACGCGCCCTTCGCGCCCGAGGTCCACACCGGCTTCGAGTTCTGGATCCCGCAGTCGACGGACGGCGCCGACCCCGAGGTCGCCGCCTCCCTGGAGCGGGCCAACGCCGCCGCGATCCCCACGGTGAAGCTGGACTCGGTCGACGCCGCCTACTGGTGCGAGACGCCGGACAAGAACCACCTGCGCTGGGTCATGCCGCACCCGGAGGAGCAGCTCCTCGACGCGCTCGCCCGCCTCCAGGTCGCCGGCACCACCTCGCTCGGCCCCGACACCCGTCTCGTCGGCTCCTTCCGCGCCCACGGCCTGATGGTCCCGGTGTGGGACCTGCCGTCGGCGATGACCGCCGAGGAGTGCGAGAAGCCCGCCGCCGAGTTCGCCGAGCGGCTGGCCGAGGCGCTCGCCGTGGACGCCCCGCTCACCGGCGAGGAGCGCCGGGCGCGCGGCGGCCTCACGAACCGTCAGGTCACTCTCAGCTGATACCCCAGGTGGTATCGGTGACTGACAGACCGACCAGTCGGTGACTTCCGCCACAGCGGAACCTACGGAGCGGTAAATCCCTGTCCGAATAACCGAGATCGAATTTGCGAACAGCAGATCTCTTGTTACCGTTCTGGAAGCCCGGTCGCTGGTGCATCCCCCGTCGCCAGCGACCGGGCGTTTCCATGTCCGCCCCGCCGTCGCGCCGGGGCCTTTTCTCAACTCGCTTCGTCGTCGGCCGTGTTGCTGCCTGCACGGAGCAGCAGCGGCGCGTCGCCGCCCTCGCCCTTCCCCGCGAACTCCGCCACGGCCGTGTGCGCACGGACGGCTCCCGTCCCCGGCTCCCTCGGGGTCTCACAGGTGTCCGGCTCGTCCAGCGCGGGGACCGCGCACCGCACCTGGACCGTCCGGCCACCGGGCGCCATGAGGGTCAGAATCGCGTCGATCTCGTGGCCGGTGGCGTTGCGGTAGTACGTCCGCGCCCAGACGTCCGGACCCTCGGACAGGACACAGGTCTGGGCCTCGACGCCCTCGGGCGAGGCGAGTTCGGGACCGCAGCGGCTGACCCGCTCGGGCGCCGCGGCGGCGCGCTCCCGTGGAGGCGCCTGCACCGGCGCGACGGGCCGGGCGCTCCCGGCGGTACGGGCCTCGGGCCCGAGCCCCAGGTCGCCCAGCAGCTCGCCGGCCACTCCGCCGGGCCCCTCGCCCGTTCCCTCCCCCGCTTCCGCTCCCTCGCCCGTATCCGTACCGGACGGTCCGCCGCCCGGCTTGGCGTCGCCCGCCGCGGCGCGGGACGTCGGCCTCGGTGGTGCCTCGTCCGGCTGACCGGCCTTGGCGGCCAGGGGCACCAGAACGGCGATCGCGACGGCGGTGCCGAGGCCGGCCATGCGGAGTTGCGCCGGGCTCAGCCGACTCATGCGACCCACCTGCTCTGTTCGGGGACCGGTCCCGGAGCCGGGAACGATCACGGACGGTGGGGCCGAACCTACCCGCGCCGGACGGGAGCCCGGCGGGCCGCGCGCCGGATTCCCGTACGCGTCGGCCCAGGACGCACCCGTTCGGGTGAACGGTCAGTACGCGAGCCGGCTCCCGCCGCCCGGGGTGGCCGTGCTCGCCGCGACCAGGGCGTCGACGACCGCCTCCACGTCCGGCAGCCACGGACGGGCCGAGTCGGCGAGCGGCGCCCGCTCCCAGCGGACCTGTCCGGTGCCCGCCGTGGACGGCGGCAGCAACAGATAGCCGCCCTCTCCGTGGAACCGCAGCGAGCTGGGCACGCTGTCCTTCGCGTACAGCAGCTCGCCGAGCCGTTCGAGGCCGTACGGGGCGACCAGGATCGACCAGCGGGTCGGCGTCGCCACCACCGGGCCGAGGCGCATGCCCATCGCGTCGAGGTCCCGCAGGGCGCGCGCGCCCGCGAGGGCCGGGAGGCTCACCGCGCACGGGGCGCGGCCGCCGGTGGCCAGCACGATGGGGGCGTCCGGGCGCCGGGTCCACCACCAGCGGATCATCCGCTCGTCGGTGGTGGCGGCCAGCAGACCGGGGTCGAAGGGGTGGGCGCCGGGGACCACGCAGTCGGCGTCCGGGCAGGCGCACACCGGCCCGTCGCCGCCGGTCCGGGTCGCGCCCCCGGGCCGTCCGGCCGTACGGCCGGACCGCTCGACCGCGGCACCGGCCCCGGACTTCTCCGCCCGGCCCGCGCCGGGCTGTTCCGCACGGCCCGTGCCGGACCGCTCCGCTCTGCCGGTTCCGGTCTTGGCCCGCAGACCGCCGCGACCGGAGGTCTTCGCCGTACCGGCGGGCTCTTCCAGGCCCACTCCCGGCAGGACGGGCCAGTCCCACTCGACCGCGAAGGTGACCGCCGCGTCCTGTCGTGCGGCCCTCGCCTTGCGCCGGAACCGGAGCCTGCGTCGCCTTCCGAGGATCTCGCGCATGAGCGCTCGTTCCTTTCCGTTGAACGCCGAATCCACATCACACCATGTGCAGATCTCTTCACCGTGCGTATCAGCGCGTACAGCGTCGGCGGTGCGTCGTCCCGCTCGGGGGCGGGGCCGGCCGGAACGGGGCCGGGTCACAGTCGGGTCGAAGCCGGTTCAGAACACGATCCCCGCCACGCGGGGAGGGTCCGCGGCCTGCGGCACGTACGACGCCGGGGTGCCGCGTCTCGATCCCGGGGCGCCATCAACTGCCCCTGCCTGTCATCGATTACGTACCCCACACGCTCAGAATGACGCGCTTTCAAACGACGCCAGTCGACCGCAAATGGTGCACACCGGGGGCAATTTTCAGCCAACTTCCAGCCCACTTCAACCCCTGCGCACGAGCTCCCGGAAGGTCACCCGGACACCAGAAGTCCCATGGGGACAATGCTGGACATCACTCCTCGGGTGCGTGTAGATGTGGAGACATCGAGCGGCGCAATATGACATGGGGGTTTGCGATGCCATGGCGTCAAACGCACCGGTCGGAAAGCCGACCGAGATGAGCTCCCCACATCTGCCGAAGCACCTGCAGCAGCACCTCCCGAAAGTGGCCGGAATCGATTCCACGGTTCCCGCCCCACCGCACACTAAGGCGCCCCTCGCGGGCGTCCCCGCCGCGGCGGCACCCTCCGACGCGGCCCCCGGGCCCGGCGTCCTGATCACGGACCGCCTGGCCGGCTGGGTCTCCGACCTCACCACTCTCCACGAACTCACCGAGCGGCTCATCAAGACCGCCACCCTCGACGAGGCCCTCCACGAGCTCCTCGGCGCGGGAGCCGCCCTCGTCGGCGCCCGCCGCGGCATGGCCGTCCTCGAACCCGCCGACGGCCTCGGCCCCACCACCACCATCGGCCTCGGCCTCGCCCACGCCGACCTCGGCACCATCGAGACCGTC
This sequence comes from Streptomyces sp. NPDC056503, assembly GCF_042794995.1. Lineage (NCBI taxonomy): Bacteria > Bacillati > Actinomycetota > Actinomycetes > Kitasatosporales > Streptomycetaceae > Streptomyces > Streptomyces sp. NPDC056503. The sequence continues at coordinate 107,961 of NZ_JBHTST010000007.1, read as the reverse complement.
CCCCGCGGCACCAGCAGCTACGGCCGCCTCCTCGACGGGCTCCCCGACCCGTCCGATCCGAGCCGCGTCCCCGAGCCCATCGCCATCCACGACGTGCGCACCGAGGAGGGCCTCGACCCCCGCCACCGCGAGGTCGCCGCCCGCCTCGGCTACGCCGCCAGCTACGCCCTCCCCCTCGCCACCGAGGAGACCGGCCGGATCGGCGCCGGCGTCTGGCTCTACGACGAGCCGGCCGCCCCCACCGACCGCCAGCGCCACCTCATCGGCCTCTACGGCCGGTTCGCCACCGAGCACCTCGCCCGCCTCCTCCAGGTCGAGCGGGCCCGCGTCCAGGTCTCCACCGTCGCCGAGGAGCTGCTCCCGAGCCGGCTCCCCCGCGTCCCCGGGGTCCTGCTCGCCGCCCGGCACCACACCGGCCCCCGCGGCGGTGGCGACTGGTACGACGCCCTCCCGCTCCCCGAGGGCGCCCTCGGCCTCTCGGTCGGCTCCGTCTCCGGCACCGGGCCGAGCGCGCTGGCCGCGATGGGCCGGCTGCGCGCCTCGCTGCGCGCGTACGCGGTGATGGAGGGCGAGGACCCGGTCGCCGTCCTCTCCGACCTGGAGCTGCTCCTCCGGCTCACCGAACCGGCCCGTTCGGCCACCGCCCTCTTCGCCTACGCCGAGCCGGCCCACCGCCGGCTCGTCCTCGCCGGCGCCGGCCACACCCCGCCGCTGCTCATCGGCGAGCGCCGCACCGAGTACGTGGAGACCTCGCTCTCCGCCCCGCTCGGCATGCTCTCCTGCTGGGAGGCGCCCAGCGTGGAGCTGTCCCCCGCGCCAGGAGAAACGGTGCTGCTCTACACGGACGGGCTGCTGCGGCGTACCGGCGACCCCATCGACCGGGCCTTCGCCCGGCTCCACGCGGCCGCCGCGAGCGTGCCCCGGACGGACCGGGACGACCCGGGCGCGGTCGCCGACCACGTCCTGCGGACCCTGCTCCCCGACGGCCTCGACCCGGCGAGCGAGGGCGAGGACGTGGTGCTGCTCGCCGCCCGCTTCGACTGAGCCGGGACGGCGTCCACGCGGTAACGGGTCTTCCGGCCCTGGGCCCCCTTCCGCACGACCGTACGATGGAGGGGGTTCAGTGTCGTACCAAGAGGAGGCAGACCCGTGGCCGAAGAGCTCACTCCGGAGACCCCGGACGAGGCCGAAGAGCCGATCAAGCAGCGGAAGAACGGCCTGTACCCGGGCGTCTCCGACGAGCTCGCCGAGAACATGAAGTCCGGCTGGGCCGACACGGAGCTGACCGGGCTCGCGCCGATCCCGCAGGCGGCCGAGACCGCCGCGCGCCGGGCCGCGCTCTCCGCCCGCTTCCCGGGCGAGCGCCTGGTGATCCCGGCCGGCAACCTGAAGACCCGGTCGAACGACACCGAGTACGCCTTCCGTGCCTCGACCGAGTACGCGTACCTCACCGGCGACCAGACCCACGACGGCGTCCTGGTCCTGGAGCCGGCCGGGGACGGCCACGAGGCCACGATCTACCTGCTGCCGCGCTCCGACCGCGAGAACGGCGAGTTCTGGCTCGACGGCATGGGCGAGCTGTGGGTCGGCCGCCGCCACTCCCTCACGGAGGCGGAGCAGCTGCTCGGCCTCCCCGCGAAGGACGTCCGCGAGCTCGCCGCCGCCCTCACCGAGGCCACCGGCCCGGTCCGTGCCGTGCGCGGCCACGACGCCGGCATCCAGGCCGCCCTCACCGACAAGGTCACCGCCGAGCGGGACGAGGAGCTGCGGGTCTTCCTCTCCGAGGCCCGTCTCGTCAAGGACGCCTTCGAGATCGCCGAGCTGGAGAAGGCCTGCGCCTCCACCGCCCGCGGCTTCGAGGACGTCGTGAAGGTCCTCGACAAGGCCGAGGCCACCAGCGAGCGCTACATCGAGGGCACCTTCTTCCTCCGCGCCCGCGTCGAGGGCAACGACGTCGGCTACGGCTCCATCTGCGCCGCCGGCCCGCACGCCTGCACCCTCCACTGGGTCCGCAACGACGGCGCCGTCCGCTCCGGCGACCTGCTCCTGCTCGACGCCGGCGTCGAGACCACCGAGCTGTACACCGCCGACGTCACCCGCACCCTGCCGATCAACGGCCGGTACACCGACGTCCAGCGGAAGATCTACGACGCCGTGTACGAGGCGCAGGAGGCGGGCATCGCCGCGGTGAAGCCCGGCGCCGCCTACCGCGACTTCCACGACGCCGCCCAGCGGGTGCTCGCCGAGAAGCTCGTCGAGTGGGGCCTCGTCGAGGGCCCGGCCGAGCGCGTCCTGGAGCTGGGCCTCCAGCGCCGCTGGACGCTGCACGGCACCGGCCACATGCTCGGCATGGACGTCCACGACTGCGCCGCCGCGCGCACCGAGGCGTACGTCGACACCACCCTCGCACCGGGCATGTGCCTCACCGTCGAGCCCGGGCTCTACTTCCAGGCCGACGACCTGACCGTGCCGGAGGAGTACCGCGGCATCGGCGTCCGGATCGAGGACGACATCCTCGTCACCGAGGACGGCAACCGAAACCTGTCGGACCAGCTGCCGCGCCGCTCCGACGAGGTCGAGGCGTGGATGGCGGCCCTGAAGGGCTGACCCCCGCGCGCGCTGGAGAAGGGCCCCTCCGGGGGCCCTTCTCGGCTTCTCAGGCCATCAGGAGGGACGGGCTGTCCTTCCACTTCAGGATCTTGTCGAAGCTGACCACCGCCCCGCCCCGCCCCGAGCGGCCGAAGTGGACGTGGTCGGAGAGCTCCTCGATCAGCCGCAGCCCCCGCCCGTGCTCGGCGTCCGGACGGGCGGCCGGGGCGGGCGCCGAGGGCACCGCGGGGAAGCCGGGACCGGCGTCGGCGACCTCGATGCGACAGGTCTCGCCGTCGAGGAAGGCCGTCACCCGGTACGCCTCCGAGCCTCGGCCCGCGGCGGTGCCGCCACCGTGTTCGACCGCGTTGGCACACGCCTCGGTCAGTGCCACCGACAGCTCGTAGGACACGTCGGGATCGACCCCGGCCGTCTCCATGGTGCCGAGGAACAGGCGCCGGGCGAGCGGCACGCTCGCGGCCTCGCGCCGCAGATGGAGTGACCACCAGATGCTCATGCTCCAGCCTCCCGGCAGCGGCTCGACATACCCCTAGCTATTGCCGCGCGCGGCGGTCCGTAAGCGCCCTGCGGCGTCCAGAGCGCCCGTTCGGCGGACGCGAGGGCCCCCGACCCCGGTGTATGTCCTACCGAACACCCCCAAGAACGACCTTGCGGACCTGCCTCCTGGAGGCGGGTGTCCTGGTGCGATGATGGGGCCGCCATGTCTGCCCCCGCGCTCGCTCCACGGCTGCTGAGGGCCGCGGTGTTCACCGCGGTCTGCGTCGTGCTGTCCGCGCTGGGACACGCCCTCGCCGCCTGTGCGGGCATCGCCCTGTGGACCCTCCTCGCCGGCTTCCTCGGCGTCTTCGGGGTCACGGTCCTGCTCACCGGGCGCGAGCGCTCCCTGGGCTTCGTCGTCGGCTGCCTCGCCGGCGGACAGCTCGGGCTCCACCTCCTCTTCGGCCTCGGCCAGCGGCAGCTCGCGCTGAGCGCCCAGGCCGACGACGCGCTCGTACGCATGGCGGCCAAGCTCGTCTGCGGCTCGGGCGCGGCCTCCCTCACCCCCGGCGACGCCGCCGGGATCCTGGACCGCGCCGGGATCGACCCGGCCGCCACGCAGGCCCACGCGGGCATGCACGCGGCCGGCGCGACGCCCGCGGACGCCCTGCTGCCGAGCCTGCCCATGGTCCTCGGGCACCTGCTCGCCGCCCTGGTGGCCGGCTGGCTGCTGCGCCGGGGCGACCTCGCGCTGGTCCGGCTCTTCGAGCTCTCCGAGCAGCGCGCCACCGGGCTCGCCGAGGGCGTGGTCGTGCGCTCCCTGCGCGCGGCGCTCCGGCTCGTGCGGTCCCTGCTCGCCGGTCTGGCGGCGCTGGCCCCGGCCGGTCCGCGCGGCCGGCCCCGCACCGCCCTCGACCCCTCGCCGCCGCCGGTGGCCGGGGCACTCCAGCACACGGTGATCCGCCGCGGCCCGCCGGCCGCCGCCTGCGTCCTCGCAGCCTGACGCGGTCCGCTCCAGGGGGAGCGGGACCGCGCCCGTCCGCACCCTCCGCCCGGGTCCGCCCGCGGCGTCCCGGGGTGCCGGACCGGACCGCCTTCTCTCTCGCGGGCCCGTCACGGGCCCCTTCACCGAGCCGGAGTGTCTTCCATGAACCTGTCCCGCGTCGCCCTCGCCGCCGGTACCGCCGCCGCCTCCGTCGTGCTCCTCTCGGGCACGGCCTTCGCCCATGTGAGCGTGCAGCCGCAGGGCGAGGCCGCCCAGGGCGGCTACGCGACCGTGAACATCAAGGTCCCGAACGAGCGCGACAACGCCTCCACCGTGAAGCTGGAGGTCAACTTCCCGCTCGACCACCCGCTCGCCTCCGTCATGCCGCAGCCGGTCCCCGGCTGGAAGGCCGAGGTCACCAAGGCCAAGCTGGACAAGCCGCTGACGCTGCACGGCAAGCAGATCAACGAGGCCGTCTCCAAGGTCACCTGGACCGCGGACGGCTCGAAGATCGGCCCCGGCCAGTTCCAGCAGTTCCCGCTCTCCCTCGGCCAGCTGCCGGAGGACACGGACCAGCTCGTCCTCAAGGCCGTCCAGACCTACGACAACGACGAGGTCGTGCGCTGGATCGAGGAGCAGAAGGGCTCCGAGGAGCCGCAGAACCCGGCCCCCGTCCTGAAGCTCTCGGCCGCCGGCGCGGACCACCACGGCGGAGGTGCCACGCCCACCGCCTCGGCCTCCGCCGCCACGGACGCGAAGGCCGGCCACGAGGACGAGGCCGGCGACCACACCGAGACCGCCGCGGCCTCCTCCACCGACACCACGGCCCGGGTCCTCGGCGTCGCCGGCATCCTCGTCGGCATCGCCGGCGTCGCCTTCGGCGTCCTCGCCGGCCGCCGTCGCTCGGCCTGACGGCACCCGACCGGTACGCCCGGCGCGCCCGGTACTCCCAGCACGTCCCGCACTCCGAAAGACACTCACGCATGTCCACAGAGAAGACGTCCCCGTCGCAGAGCGGCGGGGACGGCACCACAGGCCGCCCCGGACGGCGCACCCCGCTGATCATCGCCGCCGTCGCGATCGTCGCCGCCCTCGGCATCACCGCCGCGGTCGGCCTCGGCGACGACGACAAGAAGGACACCGCGTCCTCCGGCGTCGCCCAGATCGAGGGCGTCACCGAGAAGACCCGGGCCGCCACCGTCCTGGACCGGCCCTTCACCAAGCCCGACCTCGTCCTCACCGACACCAAGGGCGAGAGCTACGACCTGCGCGAGCGCACCAAGGGCAAGCCGACGCTCATCTACTTCGGCTACACCAACTGCCCCGACGTCTGCCCGCTGACGATGAGCAACATCGCCGTCGCCAAGAAGCAGCTCCCCAAGGCCGACCAGGACAAGCTCCAGGTCGTCTTCGTCACCACCGACCCCGAGCGGGACACCGCCGCCTCGCTGGCCGAGTGGCTGCCGGGCTTCGGCGACCCGTCCTTCACCGGGCTCACCGGCGACTTCTCGAAGATCCAGGCGGGCGCCCGCTCGATCGGCATCGGCATCGACCCGCCGAAGAAGGAGAAGGACGGCACCGTCGTCTCCATGCACGGCGCCCAGGTCATCGCCTTCTCGCCCACCACCGACCAGGGCTACGTCCTGTACGGGGAGGACGCCACCGTCGACGACTACGCCAAGGACCTGCCGAAGATCATCAAGGGGGAGAACCCGTGACCCGCCGCACCACCGCCCTGTCCGCCGCCGTGGCCCTCGCCGCCGCGCTCGCGCTCACCGGGTGCTCGTCCGACAGCGGAAAGCCCGAGCTGAAGGTCAGCGGCGCGTACATGCCCCAGCCCGTGATGGACATGGCCGGCGGCTTCCTCACCATCGAGAACACCGGTGACACCGCCGACAAGCTGACCTCGGTCACCAGCCCGCTCTCCGACGACGTCACGATGCACGAGACGAAGAACCAGAAGATGCAGAGCGTGAAGGCCTTCGACATCCCCGCCAACGGGGAGCTGAAGCTGGCCCGGGGCGGCAACCACCTCATGTTCATGGAGCTGAAGAAGAAGCCGAAGCAGGGCGAGAAGGTCAGCATCGAGCTGCACTTCGAGAAGGCCGAGCCGATCACGGTCGAGCTGCCCGTCGAGGCCACCAACCACAACCCGCAGCAGCACTGAGCTCGTTGACGGAGTGACACAGTGACGACAACCACCGCCCCCCGCCTCGGCACCGCCCTGGCCCGGCTGCTCGTTCTCGCGGCCGCGCTCCTGGGCGTGCTCCTCGCCGGCGCCGCCCCCGCCTCCGCGCACGCGGCGCTGACCGGGAGCGACCCCGGCGACGGGGCGGTGGTCGCCACCGCCCCCGAGGAGGTCGGCCTCACCTTCTCGGAACAGGTCGCGATGAGCGCCGACTCGATCCGGGTCCTCGACCCCTCGGGCCGGCGCGCCGACACCGGCGAGATCATCGACCTGTGCAGCGGCGCCGTCGTCAAGTACGGCGTGGCCCTGCGGGCCGGACTGCCGGACGGCACCTACACCGTGGCCTGGCAGACCGTCTCCGCCGACAGCCACCCCATCGCCGGGGCCTTCACCTTCTCCATCGGCGCCCCCTCCGCCACCTCGGTCGCGCTGCCCGAGCAGACGGCCGGCGGAGGGATCGTCGGCGCCCTCTACGGGATCGCGCGCTACCTGTCGTACGCGGGCTTCGCCGTCCTCGTCGGCGGCGGCGCCTTCGTGCTGCTGTGCTGGCCGCGGGGCGCGGGCGTCCGGCCCGTGCAGCGGACCGTCGTCCGGGGCTGGCTGACCCTCACCGGCGCCACCCTGGTCATGCTGCTGCTGCGCGGCCCGTACACCGGCTCGGGCAAGCTCGCCGACGCCTTCGACCTGGCCGGGCTCCAGGCCGTGCTCCAGACCAAGACCGGGGCCGCGCTCACCTCCCGGCTGCTCCTGCTCGGAGCCGCCGCGCTCTTCGTCGCCGTCCTCTTCGGCGCGTACGCCCGGCGCACCGACCCGAAGGAGCGCAAGGACCTCTCCTTCGGCCTGGGCCTCGGCGGCACCGTGGTCGCCGCGGGCATCGCCGGCACCTGGGCGCTGGCCGAGCACGCCTCCACGGGCATCCAGCCCGGCATCGCCATGCCGGTCGACATCCTGCACCTCCTGGCGGTCGCCGCCTGGCTCGGCGGGCTCACCACGCTGCTGGTCGCCCTCTATCGCGCGCCCTCCGTGGAGCGCGCGGCCGTCGAACGCTTCTCCCGGGTCGCCTTCGCCTCGGTCGCCGTCCTGGTGGCCACCGGCCTCTACCAGTCCTGGCGCCAGGTCGGCTCCTGGTCCGCCCTCACCGGCACCCGGTACGGGCAGCTGCTCCTGGTGAAGATCGGCCTGATGGGCGTGCTGGTCGGCATCGCCTGGATATCCCGCCGCTGGACCCAGCGCCTGGCCGAGCGAACGACGACGGGGGACGGGACGGAGCCCGGCGCGGAGGCCGACGCGGAGGCCGACGCGGAAGGCGGCACGGAAGCCGCCACGGGGGCCGGCTCGGAGGCCGGTACGGAAGCCGACTCGGAAGCCGAGGAAGAGCAGCTTGAGGAGGACCTCCAGGAGGAGGACCTTCAGGAGGAAGGGCTTCAGGAGGAGCCGGACCCCGAGCGGGCCGCCCAGCTCGCCCGGCAGCGGGCCGCCGTGGCCACCGCCCGGCGGAAGAAGGCGCGGGACGCGGACCCCGAGCGGACCGGGCTGCGGCGCTCGGTGCTGACCGAGGCCGCCGTCGCCGTCGTCCTGCTCGCCGTGACCACCGTCCTCACCGCCACCGAGCCCGGCCGCACCGAGGAGGAGGCCACCCGGACCGGCGGAACGACGGCCGGCTCGGCCGCGGTGCCCGACCGTCCGGTCGACATCCGCCTCCCCTTCGACACGGGCGGCGTGGACGGCAAGGGCGTCGTCCGGCTCAGCCTCGACCCGGGCCGCACCGGCGCCAACGCCCTGCACCTCTTCGTGGAGCGCCCCAACGGCAAGCCGCTGGACGTCCCCGAGATCAAGGTGAACCTCACCCTGGAGGAGAAGGGCGTCGGCCCGCTGCCCGTCGCCCCGGACCGGATCCAGACCGGGCACTGGAGCGCCAGCGGCGTACAGCTTCCGCTGCCCGGCGAATGGCGGATCCAGGTGACGGTCCGTACCTCCGACATCGACCAGACCACCATCGAGAAGAACGTCAAGATCGGCTGAATGCCCGTGAGCAACCCCGTGACCGGCCCCGCGTCCGACGGCACCCCCTCCCCCGCGTCCGACGGCGACCACCTCGACATCTCCCGGCGCCGGCTGCTCGGCACCGTCGGCGCGGCGGGCGCGGCCGGCCTGGTGATCGGCGCCGCCGGCGGTGCCGGGATCGCGGCGGCCGTCTCGGAGGACGGCACCGCCGCGCCCGGGGCCGGCGGCTCCCGCGCCCTCGCCTCGGTGGGGGCCACCGAGGTGGTGTTCCACGGGAGGCATCAGCCCGGGATCACCACCCCGCTCCAGTCGCGGGGCCATCTCGTCGCCTTCGACCTCGCACCGGGCTCCGGCCGCAAGGAGGCCGCCGCGCTGCTGCGCCGCTGGTCGGCGACGGCGCGGACGCTGATGGCCGGGGAGGCCCCGTCCGAGGACACCGGGATCGCGCTGGACGCGGGCCCGTCCTCCCTCACGGTCACCTTCGGCTTCGGCCGCACCTTCTTCGACCGGACCGGGCTCGCCGCCCGCCGTCCGACGCAGCTCGACCCGCTGCCCGCCTTCTCCTCCGACGCGGTCGACCCGAAGCGCTCGGAGGGCGATCTGTGGGTGCAGATCGGGGCGGACGACGCCCTGGTCGCCTTCCACGCGCTGCGCGCGCTCCAGAAGGAGGCCGGGGACGCGGCCCGGGTGCGCTGGCAGATGAACGGTTTCAACCGCTCCGCCGGGGCGACCGCCCGGCCGATGACGGCCCGGAACCTGATGGGCCAGGTCGACGGCACGAACAATCCGAAGACCACCGACCCCGACTTCGACCGGCGGATCTTCGTCCCGGCAGGGGCGACCGGCGCCCAGGACTGGATGGCGGGCGGCTCCTACGCGGTCGTGCGGCGGATCCGGATGCTCCTGGACGACTGGGAGGGCCTGTCGCGGGAGAAGCAGGAGCGGGTGATCGGCCGCCGCAAGGCGGACGGGGCGCCGCTCTCGGGCGGCTCGGAGACCACGGCGCCGGACCTGGACAAGAGGGGGCCGGACGGGAGGCTCGCCATCGCCGACAACGCCCACGCCCGGATCTCCGCCCCCGAACAGAACGGCGGTGCGGCGATGCTGCGCCGGCCCTTCTCCTTCCACGACGGGATCGACGCGGACGGCACCCCGGACGCGGGGCTCCTCTTCGTCTGCTGGCAGGCCGATCCGCTGCGCGGCTTCGTGCCGGTGCAGCGCAAGCTCGACCGGGGCGACGCGCTGTCGGCGTTCATCCGGCACGAGTCGAGCGGTCTCTTCGCCGTGCCCGGCGGTGCCGCCGAGGGCGAGTACGTCGGTCAGCGGTTGCTGGAGGGGTGAGGCCCGCCGCGGACCGGAGGCCGGCGTCCGCCGGGGGTCGAGGGCTGAGACGGGACGGGTCCGCGCGCCGGGGCGCATTAGGGTGACGGTATGTCCGCCACCCGGTACACCTACCTCGGCCCCGAAGGCACGTTCACGGAGGCCGCGCTGCGGAGCCTGCCCGAGGCGGCCACGCGGGAGCTCGTCCCCATGGTCTCGGTCCCGGCCGCGCTCGACGCCGTACGGAACGGGGAGGCGGCCGCCGCGCTCGTCCCGATCGAGAACTCGGTCGAGGGCGGGGTGACGGCGACCCTCGACGAGCTGGCCTCGGGCGAGCCGCTGATGATCTACCGCGAGGTGCTGCTGCCGATCGCCTTCGCGCTGCTGGTGCGCCCCGGGACCGCGCTGTCGGACGTCAAGACGGTGACGGGCCATCCGGTGGCCCAGCCGCAGGTGCGCAACTGGCTGCGCAAGCACCTCCCGGAGGCGGTGTGGGAGTCGGCGGCGTCCAACGCGGACGGTGCCCGGCTGGTGCAGGAGGGACGGTTCGACGCGGCCTTCGCGGGTGAGTTCGCGGCGTCGACGTACGGCCTGGAGGCACTGGTCAAGGAGATCCACGACGCGGAGAACGCGGAGACGCGGTTCGTGCTCGTGGGCCGGCCGGCCCGGCCGGCGGCGCCGACCGGCGCGGACAAGACCTCGGTGGTGCTGTGGCTGGGTGACGATCATCCGGGTGCCCTTCTGGAACTCCTCCAGGAGTTCGCGGTGCGTGGGGTGAACCTGATGCTGATCCAGTCCCGGCCGACGGGGGCGGGGATCGGGAACTACTGCTTCGCCGTGGACGCCGAGGGCCATGTCTCGGACCGTCGGGTCGGCGAGGCGCTGATGGGTCTGAAGCGGATCTGTCCGCAGGTGCGCTTCCTCGGCTCGTATCCGCGGGCGGGCGCGTCCCGCGCGGACGTCAGGCCGCTGCGGCGGGGGACCTCGGACGAGGAGTTCACGGCTGCCTCCGACTGGCTGGCGAGGGCCCAGGACGGCAGGGCCTGACCGCGATGGTGGCCGAGCGGCGCAGTTCGTGCGTTCGTTCGTCCACAGGCAGGCATTGTTAGTCCTACCTGCATACTTTTCGGTTTCCCACATCAGTTATCCACAGGCCCGGTGTGCAAGCTGGGGACAAGTCGACACCCGCCCCCGACAAGGTCGACAAATCACCCCCGTCACCCCTCGTGCGCGTGCACTCCATCCACAGGACCCCCCGCCCCATACGTCAGAACGGCCCCCTCCTACTCACCCTCCGGAGCGAGCGATTCCCCTCGAAATGGGTGCGTGAATGGCGTTTGATCACGCAATTCGGAGGTGGCGGCCCCGAAATCCACAGAACTTCCTCACACCCTGTGGATAACTTGATCCACTGGAATTCCCGGGACCACAACAACAACCCCAAATTCGGGCATATCAACACGCGCTCTCGAATCCGGTGGGGGCGCGCGAGCACACACCGGTAGCCTGGTGGGGTGATTGACCTTCGCCTGCTCCGTGAGGACCCCGACCGTGTTCGCGCCTCCCAGCGCGCCCGTGGAGAGGACGTCGGCCTCGTCGACGCCCTGCTCTCCGCCGACGAGCGCCGCAGGTCGTCCGGCGTCCGCTTCGACGAGCTCCGCTCCGAGCAGAAGTCGCTCGGAAAGCTGATCCCCAAGGCCTCCCCGGAGGAGCGCGCCGCGCTCCTGCAGAAGGCCGAACAGCTCAAGACCGACGTCAAGGCCGCCGAGGCCGAGCAGAACGAGGCCGACGAGACGGCCAGGAACCTGCTCCTCCAGCTCGGCAACATCGTCCACGAGGACGTGCCGGTCGGCGGCGAGGAGGACTTCGTCGTCCTCGAGACGCACGGCACCATCCGCGACTTCGCCGCCGAGGGCTTCGAGCCCAAGGACCACCTCGAACTGGGCGAGGCGCTCGGCGCCATCGACGTCGAGCGCGGCGCCAAGGTCTCCGGCTCGCGCTTCTACTACCTGACCGGCGTCGGCGCGCTCCTGGAGCTCGCTCTGGTCAACGCGGCCATCGCGCAGGCCACCGAGGCCGGCTTCATCCCGATGCTCACCCCCGCGCTGGTCCGCCCGCGCGCCATGGAGGGCACCGGCTTCCTCGGCCAGGCCGCGGAGAACGTGTACCACCTGGAGAAGGACGACTACTACCTGGTCGGCACCTCCGAGGTCCCGCTCGCCGCGTACCACATGGACGAGATCATCGACGCCGACAAGCTGCCGCTGCGGTACGCGGGCTTCTCGCCCTGCTTCCGCCGCGAGGCCGGCACCTACGGCAAGGACACCCGCGGCATCTTCCGCGTCCACCAGTTCGACAAGGTCGAGATGTTCTCCTACGTCGCGCCCGAGGACGCGGAGAACGAGCACAAGCGGCTCCTCGACTGGGAGAAGCAGTGGCTCACCTCCCTGGAGCTGCCCTTCCAGGTGATCGACGTCGCCACCGGCGACCTCGGCTCCTCGGCCTCCCGCAAGTTCGACTGCGAGGCGTGGATCCCGACCCAGGGCAAGTACCGCGAGCTCACCTCGGCGTCCAACTGCAACGGCTTCCAGGCGCGCCGCCTCTCCGTCCGCATGCGTGAGGAGCAGGGCGGCAAGAAGACCGTCCAGCCGCTCGCCACGCTCAACGGCACGCTGTGCGCCGTCCCGCGCACCATCGTCGCCATCCTGGAGAACCACCAGCTCGCCGACGGTTCGGTGCGCGTCCCGGAGGTCCTCCGGCCGTACCTGGGCGGGCGCGAAGTCCTGGAGCCGATCGCCAAGTGAGCGCCTTCCCCTACCGTCTGGTCGCGACGGACCTCGACGGCACGCTGCTGCGGGCCGACGAGTCCGTCTCGGACCGCACCCGGGAGGCACTCGCCGCGGTGACGGCGGCGGGCGCCGCGCACATCGTCGTCACCGGCCGGGCCGTGCCCTGGACCCGGCACATCCTCGACGACCTCGGCTACGAGGGGATCGCGGTGTGCGGCCAGGGCGCGCAGGTCTACCACGCCGGTGAGCACCGGCTGCTGACCTCCCTCACCCTGGACCGGCAGCTCGCCGGCCTCGCGCTGTCCAAGATCGAGGCGGAGGTCGGCCCGCTGGCGCTGGCCGCGAGCCGGGACGGCCTGGAGGGCGAGGTCCTGATGGGCCCCGGCTACCGGGCGCACGAGGGCCCGCTGCCGTACGTGCCGTACGAGAACCCGGCGGAGCTGTGGGCGGCCCCGCTCACCAAGGTCTACCTCCAGCACCCCACGATGAGCGACGACGAGCTGACCGCCGTCGCGCGCGCCACCGTCGGCGGGCTGGTCGACGTGGTCATGGCGGGCCCGGGGATCGTGGAGATCCTGCCGCTCGGTCTGAGCAAGGCCACCGGCCTCTCGCTGGCGGCGCGCCGGCTCGGGATGAAGGCGGCGGACACCATCGCCTTCGGCGACATGCCCAACGACATCCCGATGTTCGGCTGGGCCGCGCGCGGGGTCGCGATGGGCAACGCGCACGAGGAGCTGCGGGCGGTCGCGGACGAGGTGACCGCCTCCAACGAGGAGGACGGCATCGCGGTCGTCCTGGAGCGCCTGCTGGCGGCCTGACCCGCGTCCCGTACCGCCGGAGAAGTCCGTGCGAAGGCCCGCTCCCCCAGGGAGCGGGCCTTCGTCGGTCGCGGCCCGCGCGGATCGGGGATCCGCGCGCTCGAAGCGGCCGCCACCGGGGGATCCCCCGTTTCCCCCGCACAACTAGTGTGCGCCGGGCTGCCGTTCGGGTGCGAACGGTTTTCCGTGCCGCGGCTGCCGGGTGAGCGGGTAGCAGGCCAGGCCGATGGCCAGCGAGAGGGCGTGGCCGAGGTCGGTGAAGGTGCGGTCGGTGAGCAGCGGGACGAGGAAGAAGGCCACCGCCGCGGCCAGGTAGAGCCACCGCCAGGGCCGGGCGATGCGGTAGGTCAGGATCCCCGCGGAGGCGGCGAGGCCGTAGCTGACGCCGATGTCGACGACGTGGGCCATGCTGCGCGGCACGTCGTGGTGGGTGATCGCGTAGAGGACGACCTGCTGGCTGACGAGGGTGGCGGCGATGTGGGCGGTGGCGACGGTGAAGAGCCATTTCGGCGTGGACAGCCAGCGCTCCACAGGTGCGTGGAAGAGCTCGAAGAGGACCGCGTAGAAGAGCAGCGCGGCCGGGTCCTGGATCCAGAAGGCGCTGCCGAGCAGGGCGCGGACCGGATGGCGGGCGAGCTGGTAGAGGTTGCTGCTGTTGCGGTGCAGCAGATAGGTCTGGAAGCCGTCGGGCGAGAGGGCGAGGACGAGGCTGGTGATCGCGATGACCGCGAGCCAGAGATGCGTACCGGGTGACGAACGCACCCACGACCTGATCGGTCGGGATGGTTCGCCACCCGGAAAGGTTTCGCTCGGCACTCGTCAGTGCCTATCACCTGGGACCGAGGGAAACCTATGAGACCCGGCTGAGCCTCAGAAGTTGATCATGTGGCCGCCGATGCCGTGGATCGCCTCCCGGACGGCCTCGCCCAGGGTCGGGTGGGCGTGGACGTTCCGCGCGACCTCGTGGACGGTGAGGTCCCACTGCTGGGCCAGGGTCAGCTCGGGCAGCAGCTCGGTGACGTCCGGTCCGATCAGGTGGGCGCCGATGATCTCGCCGTACTTCGCGTCGGCGACGATCTTGACGAAGCCGGTGGTGTCGCCGAGGCCGTGCGCCTTGCCGTTCGCCATGAAGGGGAACTTGGCGACCTTGACGTCGTAGCCCTTCTCGCGGGCCTGCGCCTCGGTGTAGCCGAAGCTGGCGATCTGCGGCTGGCAGTAGGTCGCGCGCGGGATCATCGCGTAGTCGAGCTCCATGGTCTCGACGCCCGCGATGGTCTCGGCGGCGATGACGCCCATGGCCTCGGCGGTGTGCGCGAGCATCAGCTTCGCGGTGACGTCGCCGATGGCGTAGATGTTCGGCACCGAGGTGCGGCTGCGGCCGTCGACGTCGATGGCGCCACGCTCGGTGAGGGCGACACCGGCGGCCTCCAGGCCGTAGCCCGTGACGTTCGGGGCGAAGCCGATGGCCTGGAGGACCTTGTCGGCCTCCAGGACCTTGCTGGCGCCGTCCTTGCCGGTGACGGTGACGCGCACCTGCGGGCCGGACTCGTCGATGGCGTCGACGCGGGTGGAGGTGAGGACGTCGATGCCGAGCTTGCGGTACTGCTTCGCCAGCTCCTTCGACACCTCCACGTCCTCCAGCGGGGCCATCCGGTCGAGGAACTCGACGATGGTGACCTTGGTGCCGTAGTTGTTCAGCACGTACGCGAACTCGATGCCGATCGCGCCGGCGCCGGCGATGATGATCGACTTCGGGGCGTCCTCGGCAAGGATCTGCTGCTCGTACGAGACGACGCGGTCGCTGAGGGCGGTGCCGGGCAGCAGGCGGGGGCTGGCGCCGGTGGCGATGATGCAGTTGTCGAAGGTGATCGTCTGCGTGGTGCCGTCGGCCTTCGCCACCTGGAGGGTGTTCGCGTCGAGGAAGGTGCCCCGGCCGTCGAACTCCGTGATGCCGTTCTTCTTCATCAGGAAGTGGACGCCCTTGACGCGGCCGTCCGCGACCATGCGGCTGCGGCGGTAGGCGTCGCCGTAGTCGAAGGTCACCGAGCCGTCGACCTTGATGCCGAAGGTCTTGGCCTCGTGGTTGAAGATGTGCGCCAGTTCGGCGTTGCGGAGCAGCGCCTTGGTGGGGATGCAGCCGATGTTCAGGCAGACACCGCCCCAGTACTTCTCCTCGACGACCGCTACCCGCTGGCCCAGCTGGGCGGCGCGGATGGCGGCGACGTAGCCGCCGGGGCCAGCTCCGAGTACGACGACGTCGAAGCGGTCTGACATGACTGACTCCCGAAGGTGATGAGGGTGTTCGGTGCACGTACGAGCCCACAGTAGTCCGGTCTCCCGGCAGCGGTCGGGGAGATCCGCCACACCTGTGGACGACTTGTAGGATGACTGGGCAACCGGGTGAATCGGCGAGGTACGGAGGTACAGGGGCGATGGCGGCACTGAGAGCGGCGGGGCGGACCTCGCTGGTGGACTCCGCGGTGGAGCAGCTGCGGGCCCAGCTCGCCGAGGGCGAGTGGTCCGTCGGCGACCGCATCCCCACCGAGCACGAGCTCGCCCAGCAGCTCGGCGTCGGCCGCAACACCGTCCGCGAGGCGATCCGGGTCCTCGTCCACTCCGGACTCCTGGAGTCCCGGCAGGGCAACGGCACCTTCGTCCGCTCCACCGCCGACCCGGCCGCCGTCCTGCGCGGGGTCCGCCACGCGGGCGCCCGGGACGTGCTGGAGCTGCGCACCGCCCTGGAGGCGGAGGCGGCCCGGCTCGCCGCCGAGCGGCGGGACACCCATGACCTGCTGCGGCTGCGGGCCGCCCTCACCACCCTGCGCGAGGAGGGCGACCGGGACGCCGACGCCGACCTCGCCTTCCACCTCGCCGTGGTCGGCGCCACCCACAACGCCGCCTTCATCGAGGTGTACCGCTTCTTCTCCACCCAGGTCCACGAGGTCCTCGTCGAGGCGCTCGGCGACCGCGCGATGCCTCCGGTCGACATCGACGCCCATGAGGCCCTGGTCGCCGCCGTCGAGGCGGGCGACGCGGACGCCGCCGAACGGCAGGCGCGCGAGCTGCTGCGGATACCGGCGGAGGCGGTCGCGACGCTGCTGGACGAGGACGCCGAGACGGCCGGGCCGGACGCCGGGGCGCGGGCATGAGGGGCACGGAGACGGGCCCCGAGCGCGTGCTGGTCGACGCCGAGGCCGAGGTGCGTCCCTCGCCCGCCGGGGCGGCCGCGCGGCGGGCACTGCTCGCCCATCCGGTGCTGCTGCTGGTCGGCATCGTGCTCGCCTCGCTCAACATGCGGGTCGCGCTGGCGAGCGTGGCGCCGCTGGTCGGCGAGATCGCCGGGAGCTTCGGCCTCTCCTCGACCGCCGGTTCCCTCATCACCTCGATCCCGGTGCTCTTCCTGGGGCTCGGCGCCCTGGTCGCCCCGTGGATCGGCCGCCGCTTCGGCACCGAGCGGACCGTCCTCGCCGCGCTACTGCTGCTCGCCGGCGGCATCCTGGTGCGCCTGCTGCCCTCGGTCCTGGCGATGTACGGCGGCGGTGTCCTCGTCGGCACCGCGATCGCCCTGCTCAACGTGCTCATGCCGGGTCTGATCAAGCGCGACTTCCCGGACCGGGCGGCCACGATGACCTCCGTCTACACGGGCGCGATGGTCGCCGGCGCCACGATCGCCGCCGCGGCTGCGGTCCCCCTGGAGGAGGCGCTCGGCGGCGGCTGGCAGGGCTCGCTCGGCTTCTGGTCGCTGCTCGCCGTCGTGGCGGCGGTGGGCTGGCTGCCCCAGGTGCTGATCGCCCGGGGCCGTACCGGGCACGAGGTACGGGCCGTCCCGGCCGCCGGCGCCGCGCCCACGCGCGTGTGGCGCTCGGCGCTCGCCTGGCAGGTGACCCTCTTCATGGGTCTGCAGTCGCTGTGGTCGTACGTGCTGATCGCCTGGATGCCGACGATCTTCACCGACCACGGGATGAGCCGCTCCCAGGCCGGTGTGGTCTTCGCCTTCAACAACCTGATCCAGATCGCCGGGGCCTTCGCGGTGCCGCTGCTCGCGGGCCGCAGGCGCGGCCAGCGCCCGCTGGTGGTGCTGGTGACGACGATGGTCGCGGCCGGTTACGCGGGGCTGCTCGTCGCCCCGGCCGAGGGCGCCTGGCTCTGGTCGGCCGTCCTCGGCATCGGCCAGGGCGGGGCCCTGGGGCTCGCCCTGACCCTGATCGTGCTGCGGACCAAGGACGCCCCGACGGCCGCCCGGCTCTCGGGGATGGCGCAGACGGTCGGCTATCTGATGGCGGCCGCCGGGCCGCTCGCGGCCGGTGCCCTGCACCAGGCGACCGGCTCCTGGACGGTGCCGATCGCGCTGGTCCTCGGGGTCTGCGCGGCGGCCGCGGGCGTCGGTCTGCTCGCCGCCCGCGACCGTACCGTCTGACGCTTCCGCCGAGGGCGACGGAGAGGCCGACGGCGGGGGCTACTCCTCGCCGGCCAGCGTCAGCGTGCGCAGCTTGCGGCCGGCGAACCAGGTGGCGCCGAGGGTGACGGCGATCAGGAGGACCGTCGCCGTCGGCAGGGCCACGTCCGAGCTGATCAGTCCGTCGCCGGTGACCTTCTCGGCGAGCGCGAGGGCCCACTGCTGGACGCTGAGGGTGCGGGCGCCGGCGATCAGGGAGCCGAAGAGCGCCTCCCAGACCAGGGCGTAGACGAGGCCGATCACCACGGCGTGCCGGCTGATCGTGCCCAGCAGCAGGAAGAGCGCGCTGTAGGCGATGGAGGCGACCAGCGCGGCGACCGTGTAGGCGACGGCCACCTGCTGCCCGTTGCCGTTCAGGATGAAGCCGGCGATCAGGGTGGGCACGGCCGAGAAGGCCATGGTCACGGCGATGGCCACGATCAGCTTGGTCATGATGATCGTCGGCCGCTTCACCGGCTTGGAGAGCAGGTAGACGATCGAGCCGTCGTCGATCTCCGGGCCGATCGCGCCGGTGCCGGCGATGACGCCGATCAGCGGGACCATCGTGGCGAGCGCGAAGCCGCCCAGGAGGTCGGCCGCGACCTGGTCGTCCGCGCCGTTGATGACGCGGACGGCCGCGGCGATGAGCAGGAGCAGACCGGGCAGGAGGAAGAGGATCGCCGCCCGGCGGCGGCCGAGGAGGGCCCGGTAGGTGAGCCGGGCGACCGTGGGGTCGTACATCGGGGTCGTGCTCCTTTCAGGCCGCGACGAGATACGAGAAGACGGATTCGAGGGACTCGTCGGAGGGCGAGACCGTCAGCAGCCGGATGCCGCGCTCCCGCGCGACCTTCGGCAGCAGCTCGGTGAACCGGCCGAAGTCGACGGCCTGGATCCGCAGCCCGCCCTCCACCGCGTCGACCTCGATGCCGGCCGTCGACGGGTCGGCGATCAGCGCGGCGGCCAGTTCCCGGTCGTCGCTGGAGCGGACCAGGTAGCGGTGCGGCCGGTCGGTCATGAGGCGGCGGATCCGGCGGAAGTCGCCGGAGGCGGCGTGCCGGCCGGCGACGATCACCTCGATGTGCGAGGCGAGCTGCTCGACCTCCTCCAGGATGTGCGAGGAGAACAGGACCGTGCGGCCCTCGGCGCCCATCCGGCGCAGCAGCTCCATGAGCTGCATCCGCTGGCGCGGGTCCATGCCGTTGAACGGCTCGTCGAGCAGGAGCACGGACGGCTCGTGGACGAGGGCCGAGGCCATCTTCACGCGCTGCCGCATGCCCTTGCTGTACGTGGCGATCTTCCGGTCCTGCGCGTACTCCATCTCCACGGTCGCCAGGGCCCGCTGGGCCTCCGCGGCACCGAGGCCCTGGAGCTCCGCGTTGGCCACCACGAACTCGCGGCCGGTGAGGAAGTCGTACATCGCCTCCCGCTCGGGGACGACGCCGATGGAGCGGTAGACCGACTCGTTGCGCCAGACGGGCTCGCCGTCCAGGGTCACACTGCCCGTGGAGGGGTCGAGGAAGCCGCCCATCATGTTGATGAGGGTGGACTTCCCGGCGCCGTTGGGGCCGAGGAGGCCGGTCACGCCGGGGCCGATCGCCATCGTGACGTCGTTGACGGCGACGACGTTGCCGAACCAGCGTGAGACGTGGTCGATGTGGAGGGTGCTCACAGTCCGACCTTCCGGTAGCGGGCCATCAGGATGCCGTAGCAGGCGGCTACGAGGCCGAGGACGGCCACCAGGTAGACCACGCCGGCTCCGGTCCCGACCGAGATCTCGCCGGGGAAGGAGGCGGGAGCGCCGAGGAAGGCGTTCTGCAGGCCGATGATGAGGGTGAGGGGGGAGAAGAGGCCGAGCCAGGCGATGGCGTCGGTGTTCTCGGTGGCGTAGGAGATCCCCTGGAGGGTGGAGACCGCGCCGTAGGAGATGGTGAGGACGGCGATCACGGCGGCGACGCCGAAGCCGCGGCGCGGGGTGAGCGCGGCCATGACCAGGCCGACGCCGGCGAAGAGCACCGACAGGACCGCGACGGAGACGAGGCCCTGGCCGAACAGTTTGGCCTGCTCGGCGAAGTCCATCTTGGCCAGCATCGAACCGATCCACAGGATCAGCAGCGGGGTGGCGGTGAGGACGAAGAGCGCCGACGCCATCGCCCCGTACTTGGCGAGCACGTAGTCGACCCGCTCGATGGGGCGGGAGAAGTACAGCGGGACCGTCCGGAACCTCAGGTCGCGGGAGACCGACTGCGGGGCCTGGGAGGCCAGGAAGACGGCGATGACGAGCTGGAGGAGGACCGCGTACTGGGTGTACTCCACGAAGAGCTTGTCGGCCTTGGTGTACACCGCGATCGCGACGATGATCAGCGCCGGAACGCACATCACCGCGAAGAGCAGCATCGGCAGCACCTTCGACTTGGCGCTCCGGCCCAGGCCGTACGCCCCCCGCAGGGACTGCGAGAAGAGCGAGCGGCGGGCGTAGGAGCGGCCGAGCCGGGGTCCGTCGTAGGACCGGTACCCGATGTTGTGGATCCGGGTGGTGTCGGGGGCGGCCCCGGGGGCGGGGGTGCTCATCGGGCCTTGACCTCCTCGTGCTGCGCGGCTGCCTCGGGACGGAAGACCTCGGCGATGTGGTGGCGGCGCTGCTCCATGCGGACCAGGCCGAGTCCGAGGCCGGCGACGGTGTCGCGTACCAGGTCGTACGTCTCCTCCCCCGGGGCCTCCAGGAGGAGGATGTGGCCGGCGCCGGGCAGGCCGTCCTCCACGCCCGCGTGGAGGGTGACGCCGGCCGCGGTGAGGGCCGCGCGCAGGGCGTCGGTGCCGTCCGGGTGGGCGTCGGAGTCGGTGACCTCGACCGCCAGGGTCGTGGTGGTGCGGGTGAAGTCGCTGGTGGAGCTGGACCGCAGCAGTTTGCCGCCGTCGATGACGACGACGTGGTCGCAGGTCCGCTCCAGCTCGCCGAGGAGGTGGGAGGTGACGAGCACCGAGATGCCGAAGTCGGTCCAGACCCGGCGGATCAGGCCGAGCATCTCGTCCCGGCCGACCGGGTCGAGGCCGTTGGTCGGCTCGTCGAGGAGAACCAGCTTGGGGTCGTGGACCAGGGCCTGGGCCAGCTTCACCCGCTGCTTCATGCCGGTCGAGTAACCGCCGATGGGGCGGTAGCGCTCCTCGTACAGACCGACGTGGCGCAGGGTGTCGGCGGTGCGCTCGCGGGCGGCGGTCGGCGGCAGGCCGGACATCCGCGCCATGTGGACGACGAACTCGGTGGCCGAGACGTCCGGCGGGAGGCAGTCGTGCTCGGGCATGTACCCGACGCGCTCGCGGATCTCGGGGCCGTGCGTCGAGACGTCGAGACCCAGGACCTCGACGCGGCCCTCCGTGGCGGGGGAGAGACCGAGCAGGATCTTGATCATCGTGGACTTGCCGGCTCCGTTGGCACCCACCAGTCCGGTCACGCCGGGCCCGATGTCCAGGGAGAGCCGGTCGAGAGCGGTCACCCGGGGGAACCGCTTGCTGAGGCTTTCGGTGGCGATCACAGTCACGTTTCGAAGGTAGTGGCGAGCGCCACAGCCGTCGTCAGCCCTACGGCTCGATCCCTCTCCGACTTCGGGAGTACGGACCCTGAGGGGAGGTCGCGACGAAAGTCGTTCGGTTCCGGTCCGCGGGGAGTTTTCCACAGGGGCTCGTGCACACCCCTTGACGTAGCCGCCGGGCATTGTCACATTCATCGGTGTCAAGTTACGGACGCGTAGTGCGACCGTACGCTCACACCGGGACGGCGGGTGGCATGACCTCAGCAGTGGCAAGCGAACTGACCGCGGAACTGCGGGGGTTCAGGGAAGTACAGCAGCTCTCCTACGCCTGCGCGGAAGCGGTCGCGGCACAGCTCAGGCCGGGCGTGACCGAGCGCGAGGCGGCGCGCATGCAGCGCGAGTGGCTGTACGAGCGCGGTGTGAAGGACTGGTTCCACCGCCCCTTCGCCTGGTTCGGGGACCGCACCGCCTTCGTCGACTTCAGGATCCCGCTGCAGTTCTTCCCCACCGACAAGCGCCTGGAGGCGGGGATGCCCTTCATCCTCGACATGGCGCCCGTCTACAAGGGGTACACGGCCGACATCGGCTACAGCGGCTGCCTCGGGCTCAACCCGCTGCACGACAGGCTCCTCGCCGATCTGCGCGAGCACCGCGAGCTGATCCTCCGCGAGGTGCGCGAGCGCCGCAGCCTGCGCGAGATATACGAGGACGTGGACCGGCTCATGGTCCGCCAGGGGTACGCCAACCGGCACCGGGCCTACCCCTTCGGCGTGATCGCCCACAAGATCGACCGGGTGAGGGAGCGGCGCTTCGCGCCCACCCTGTTCGGCTTCGGCACCCAGTCCCTCAAGGGCCTGCTGGGCGACGCCGTGCACGGCCACCGGGACGGCTGGTCGCCGCTGTGGTCCCCTTACAAGTTCTCCGACCACCCGCCCACGCCGGGCCTCTGGGCGGTCGAGCCGCACCTCGGATTCCGGGGGACGGGTGCGAAGTTCGAGGAGATCCTGGTCGTCACCGACTCCAGGGACCCCGAGCAGAGCGCGTTCTGGCTGGACGACGACCTGCCGCACGTGCGGCGGTGGAACGAAGGAGCGGTGTGATGGCGGGCGCGGGACTGAAGGGGGCGCGGGAGCGCCGGGTCCGGACGGGCGGGATCGAGCTGTGCGTCGCCGAGCTCGGCGACGCCGACCGGCCGACGGTACTGCTCGTGCACGGTTACCCGGACTCGAAGGAGGTCTGGTCCGAGGTCGCGGTGCGGCTCGCCGAGGAGTTCCACGTCGTGCTGTACGACGTGCGGGGCCATGGGCGTTCGACGGCGCCGGTGCCGCTGCGCGGCGGGTTCACCCTGGAGAAGCTGACCGACGACTTCCTGGCCGTCGCCGACGCGGTCAGTCCGGACCGGCCGGTCCACCTCGTCGGACACGACTGGGGTTCGGTGCAGTCGTGGGAGTTCGTCACCGTGCCCCGCACCGAGGGGCGGATCGCCTCCTTCACCTCCATGTCGGGCCCCTCGCTCGACCACTTCGGGCACTGGATCAAGAGCCGGATGGCCCGCCCCACCCCGCGCCGGGTCGGACAGCTCCTCGGCCAGGGCGCCAAGTCCTGGTACGTGTACATGCTGCACACCCCGGTCCTGCCGGAGCTCGCCTGGCGCGGCCCCCTCGGCAAGCGCTGGCCGAAGCTGCTGGAGCGGATGGAGAAGGTCCCGGCCGGCGACTACCCGACGCCCTCGCTGCCCGGCGACGCGGCCACCGGCGCCTGGCTCTACCGGGACAACGTCCGGGCCCGCCTCTCCCGGCCCCGTCCCGACGCCTTCGCCCACGCGCCCGTGCAGCTGATCACCCCGACCGGGGACGCCTTCCTCTCCGAGCGGCTCTACGACGACCTGGGCACCTGGGTGCCGGAGCTCACCCGGCGCACCCTGCCGGCGAAGCACTGGGTGCCGCGCACCCGCCCCGACCGGCTGGCCGCGTGGATCACGGACTTCGTCCGCACCCACGAGGAGCCGGAGACGCGGGCTCCGCGGCCGGTGGCGGAGTCGACGGCGAAGAGCGGCGTGAAGCCGGAGTACGCGGAGCGGTTCGGCGGCCAGCTGGTGCTGGTCACCGGTGCCGCCAGCGGCATCGGACGGGCCACCGCCTTCGCCTTCGCGGAGGCCGGGGCCCGGGTCGTCGCGGTCGACCGGGACGCCGAGGGCGCGGCCCGGACGGCCGAGATGGCACGGCTGATCGGCGCCCCGGAGGCGTGGGGCGAGGCGGTGGACGTCTCCGACGAGCAGGCGATGGAGAAGCTGGCCGTCAAGGTGGCCGAGGAGTACGGGATCGTCGACGTCCTCGTCAACAACGCGGGGATCGGCCTCACCGGCTCCTTCTTCGAGACCACGAGTGAGGAGTGGAAGCGGGTCCTGGACGTCAACCTGTGGGGCGTGATCCACGGGTGCCGGATATTCGGGGCGCAGATGGCGGCCCGCGGCCAGGGCGGCCACATCGTCAACACCGCCTCGGCGGCGGCCTTCCAGCCCTCGCGGGCGCTTCCGGCGTACAGCACCTCGAAGGCCGCGGTGCTGATGCTCAGCGAGTGCCTGCGGGCCGAACTGGCGGACCGCTCCATCGGGGTGAGCGCGATCTGTCCCGGGATCGTCAACACCAACATCACCGCGACCGCCCGCTTCGCCGGGGTCACGGACGCGGCGGAGGAGAAGCGCCGGCAGCAGAAGGCCTCGCGGCTGTACGGGCTGCGGAACTACCCGCCCGAGAAGGTCGCGGACGCGATCCTGGGAGCGGTGCTGCACGACCGGGCGGTCGTGCCGGTCACCCCGGAGGCACGGGGCGCCCACGCCCTGTCCCGGCTGGCCCCGGGCGCGCTGCGCGCTCTGGCCCGCTGGCAGCCGCCGGCGTAACGGCGGGGAGCCGGGACGGGCGGGCGGTCGTACGATCCCTCGCAGGAGGGCCCCGCGCGGGGTGGAGCGATCGGTCGGTGGGAGCGGGATGTCCGAGCAGTCAGCAGTGCGAGTGGAGTACCGGATCGAGGACCTCGCCCATCACAGCGGGGCCACGGTCCGGACCATCCGCGCCTACCAGGACCGCGGCCTGCTGCCCCGCCCGGAGCGGCGGGGCAGGTCGAACGTGTACGGGGACAGCCATCTGGCCCGGCTGCACCAGATCGCCGACCTCCTCGACCGGGGCTACACGCTGGCCTCGATCAAGGAGCTCCTCGACGCCTGGGACACCGGTCGGGGGCTCGGCGGGGTGCTCGGGCTCGTCGCGGAGGTCGAGGGGCCGTGGACGGACGAGGAGGCGGCCCGGATCACCCGCGCGGAGCTCGACGCCCGGTTCGGCGGCGCCCCGGACGAGGACGCCGTCCGGGAGGCGGTCGAGCTCGGCGTCCTGGAGCGGCTCCCGGACCGGGAGGCCGAGGAGTATCTGGTTCCCAGCCCCCAAGAGCTGGCGGTGGCGGTGGAGTTGTACGCGGCGGGGGTACCGCTGTCCGCGATCACCGGTCATCTCAGGGAACTTCGGGAGCAGGTCGAGCACATAGCGGTCCGCTTCCTGGAGTTCACCACCGAGCACGTCTTCGCCCGCTATCTGGAGCACCGGCCGCCGACGGACTCGGACGCGGCCGAGGCGGCGACGATGGTCCGGCGGCTCCGTCCGCTCGCGCAGCAGACGGTGGACGCGGAACTGGCCAGGGCCATGCGGATCCTGGCGACCCGTCATCTCCAGATCCACCTGTCGCCCGAGGGCCCGTCGCCGAGGGGCGACGAGCCGCGCCAGGTGCAGATACCGGCGGACACGATCAGGGCCGTACAGGCGCTGGTCGGCCCGGAGGCCGTCGCGGAGTTCCTGACGGCGGCGGCGGAACGCGAGGTCAACAAAAGGACATTGGACGCATTGACGCTAAATGCCCCCAATTCCCCCACGGTTCGATAAACCATTTGATTCTTCGGGGCAGTTGTCCACAGAATCCTCAACTGATCTGTGGATAACCCATGTTGGCTGTGGACCAAACCTGAACGGGGAAGAACGATGGACGAACGTCGTACGGTGCGGGTGTCGAAGTACCTCTCGAAGCATCTGCGGCACCAGCCCGAGCGGATCGGCCTCGTCCTGGACGCGCACGGATGGACCGAGATCGACGCCCTGCTCGGCGCCGCGGCCGCCCACGGCTTCCCGATCAGCCGCGCGGAGCTGGACCACGTGGTCGCCTCCAACGACAAGAAGCGGTTCGCCGTCGAGGGCACCCGGATCCGGGCCAGCCAGGGCCACACGATCGGCGTCGACCTGGACCTGCCGGCCGCCGAACCGCCCGCGTACCTCTACCACGGCACCGTCGGCGACCGGCTGCCCGCGATCCGGGCGGAGGGGCTGCGGCCCATGGCCCGCCACGACGTGCACCTCTCCCCCGACCGCGAGACGGCGACCCGGGTCGGGGCGCGGCGGGGCCGGCCGGTGGTGCTGAGCGTGGACGCGGGGGCGATGCACCGGGCGGGACACGAGTTCCGGGTCAGCGCCAACGGGGTCTGGCTGACGGCGGCGGTACCGGCGGAGTTCATCCGCTTCCCCGGCTGAGCGGGAGACCGCCCTCCGGGGCCGCCCCGCGCGCTGGGGCATGATCGGGTCATGCCGCACCCGCATCTGCCCAGCACCCAGGCCGCCGTCGAGGCTGTTCGCGCGCTCGCCCAGGAGTTCCACCTGGAGATCACGGTCACCGACGACATCGGAACGGACCAGACCTCCCGCCGTACCTCCGCCGACGCCTTCGGCGTGCTCGACGAGGACGGCTCGCTGCCGCACGAGGCCTTCGTCGAACTCGGCGGCTCGCCGCACGTCGCCGTACGGCTCTACCCGGAGGACGACGCCAGGATCACGGTGGACGGCGTCGAGTTCGACGACGTGCCGAGGGACGCCGTCCCCGGCTTCGTGCGGGCGGTCCACACCGGCCTGGCGCATGTGAAGGGACGGTTCTTCCCGCCCGGCCAGTGGCTGATCGTCCCGGTGCCCGGCGGGCAGACCTACAAGGAGCTCATCCCGATGATGGCGCTCACGCCGTGGCTGAGCGGCCGCGTCCGCTGACCGGGCCGGCGGACACGGGACCACCCGCGATCAGCCGCACGCCGGCGGCCGGCCCCCCACCGACCGGCCCCACGTAGGTCGGCCCCACATGGGCCGGCCCCACATGGGCCGGCCCCACGTAGGCCGACCGGGCGCCGATCAGCCGAGGCGGGCCAGGGCCTCCGTCGCGATGGACTCGAAGACGGCCTGGTCGGCGGCGAAGACCGAGTCCTGGATCGGCCAGTGGATCACGATCTCGGTGAAGCCGAGTTCGCGGTGGGTGCCGGCGAAGTCCACGAAGCCCTCCAGGGAGGAGAGCACCGCGTTCTTCTCCGGGGTGAAGCTGGTGAGCAGCACCTTGTCCAACTCCGCCGCGTCCCGGCCGATCTCCGCGCACGCCTTGCCGAGCCGCTCGACCTGACCGCGCAGGGCCTCCACCGACTGGGCCGCCGTGCCCGACTCGTACAGCTTGGGGTCGCCGGTCGTCACCCACGCCTGCCCGTGCCGGGCGGCGAGCCGCATGCCGCGCGGCCCGGTCGCGGCCACCGCGAAGGGCAGCCGGGGGCGCTGCGCACAGCCCGGGATGTTGCGCGCCTCGTCGGCCGAATAGAACGTGCCGCTCTCCGTCACCGCGTCCTCGGTGAGCAGCCGGTCGAGCAGCGGGACGAACTCCGCGAAGCGGTCGGCCCGTTCCTTCGGCGTCCACGGCTCCTGACCGAGCGCGGTGGCGTCGAAGCCGTTGCCGCCGGCGCCGATGCCGAGGGTGACCCGGCCGCCGGAGATGTCGTCGAGCGAGATCAGCTCCTTGGCCAGGGTCACCGGGTGCCGGAAGTTGGGCGAGGTGACGAGGGTGCCCAGGCGCAGCCGGTCCGTGACGGTCGCGGCGGCGGTGAGGGTCGGCAGGGCGCCGAACCACGGACCGTCCCGGAAGCTGCGCCAGGACAGGTGGTCATAGGTGTACGCGGCGTGGAAGCCGAGTTCCTCGGCGCGCTGCCAGGTGGCGCGGCCGCCCTCGTGCCAGCGGTCGACAGGCAGGATCACGGTGCTCAGGCGCAGACTCATGCCCCGAGCGTACGTCCACCACCACCGGACGGCCCCCGCCCCAGGACCCCGGACGGCGCTCGCCGCACTCCGCCGCGCCCTGACGACGTGCCCACTCAAATGTGCGGTGACCCGCACGACCGTGCGCCGGGTGCGGCACCATAAGGAGGTGACCTCTCCCCGCCCCTCCTCCCGGCCCGCCGCCCGTCTCGTCGCCACCGACCTCGACGGCACCCTCCTGCGCGACGACAAGTCCGTCTCCGAGCGGACCGTCGCCGCCCTCGCCGCGGCCGAGCGGGCGGGGATCGAGGTCTTCTTCGTCACCGGCCGCCCGGCCCGCTGGATGGACGTGGTCAGCGCCCACGTCCACGGCCACGGCCTCGCCATCTGCGCCAACGGCGCGGCCGTCGTGGACCTGCACGCGGGCGGCACCTTCCAGCAGGTCCGCCCGCTGGCCCGGCCCGTCGCCCTCGACGTCGTACGGACCCTGCGGGCCGCCGCCCCCGGCACCAGCTTCGCCGTCGAGATGACCACCGGCATCCACTACGAGCCGCTGTACCCGCCCTTCTTCCTCGACCCCGGCGCCACCGTCGCCACCGCCGAGAAGCTGCTGTACGAGGAGGCGCCCGGCGCCGCCGCGCCCGTCCTCAAGCTGCTCGCCCAGCACCCCGAGCTCGACCCCGACGTCTTCCTCGCGACGGCCCGCGAGGCCGCCGGCGACCTGGCCTCCTTCACCCGCTCCAGCCCCACCGCGCTCATCGAGGTCAGCGCCCTCGGCGTCTCCAAGGCCTCGACGCTCGCCCTCTGCTGTGAGCAGCGGGGGATCTCGGCGGACGAGGTGGTGGCCTTCGGGGACATGCCGAACGACATCGAGATGCTGAGCTGGGCCGGCCGCTCGTACGCGATGGGCAACGCCCACCCCGACGTCGTCGCCGCCGCCTCGGGCCGCACGGTCGGCAACAACGACGACGGCGTCGCCGTCGTCATCGAACAGCTCGTCGCCGAGGCCGCGGAGGCGAACAGCCGCCAGGTGTAGCGGTCCCGAGGGGCGACGACGCGCGGGACCGCTACGGCCAGGCCGTCTCCCTCGGATCGGAGACGGCCTGGAGCGGCGGATCGGAGACGGCCTAGAGCGGCGCCTCCCAGACCACCGACGTACCGCCGCCGTCCTCGGCGAGGCCCTGACCGCACCAGCTCGCGCCGCCGAGGGACTCGGCGCGGCGGGCGAGGTTGCGCAGACCGCTGCGGCGGCCCCCCTCGGGCATGCCGACACCGTCGTCCGCGACCGTGAGCCGCACCCCGGGAGAACCGTCCGGCAGGGTCACGTTCGCGTCGACGACGACCTCGATGCGGCTCGCCGAGGCGTGCCGGAAGGCGTTGGAGAGCGCCTCGCGGAGCGCGGCGATCAGGTTCTTGCCGGTCAGCTCGCCGACGGTGGAGTCGATGGCGCCGAGGAAGCGGTGCGCGGGCTTGAAGCCCAACGGCACCGCCGCCATGTTGATCTCCCGCAGCACGCGCGTGCGCAGCCCCGACGGCGCCTCCGCCGGGCCCTGCTGGAGCGCGAAGATCGCCGTACGGATCTCCTGGATGGTCACGTCCAGCTCGTCCACGGCCTTGCCGACGCCCTCCTGGACGGCCGGCACGATCGCCTTCCGCTGGGCGCTCTCCAGCATCATCCCGGTGGCGAAGAGGCGCTGGATGACGAGGTCGTGCAGGTCGCGGGCGATCCGGTCGCGGTCCTCGAAGACCGCGAGCCGCTCCCGGTCGCGCTGCGCCTCGGCCATCATCAGCGCGAGCGCGGCCTGCGAGGCGAACTGGGTGGCGAGGGTCCGCTCGGCCTCCGAGAAGGGGCGGGAACCCCGGGCGCGGGGCATCGCGAGCGCGCCCAGGATCCGGCCGCCGCTCTGCAGCGGCAGCAGCATGCTCGGCCCGTAGGAGGAGGTCAGGTGGCTGATCATGCGCGGGTCGGTGGAGGCGTCCTGGACGAAGACCGCCTCGCCGTCCAGGAGCAGTTCCACGACCTGGCTCTCCGGCGGGATCACCACGCCGAGGGACTTCGTGGGGCGGTTGGAGGAGACGGCGACGATCTCCAGGCCGCCCTCCTCGGCCGGCAGCAGCACGATCCCGGCGTCCGCGTCGGCGAGCCGCCGGGCCTGTTCGGCGACGACGGCGAGGGCGTCGTCGGCGTCGCCGCCGGAGAGCAGGGCGGTGGTGACGGCGACCGAGCCGTCGATCCACCGCTCGCGCTGGCGCGCGGCCTCGTAGAGGCGGGCGTTGCCGATGGCGATGCCCGCCTCGGTGGCCAGGACCCGGACCATGTGCTCGTCGTAGTCGTTGAACTCCTCGCCGCTCCGCTTCTCGGCGAGGTAGAGGTTGCCGAAGATCTCGCCCTGGACGCGGATGGGGACGCCGAGGAAGCTCCGCATGACCGGGTGGCCGGGCGGGAAGCCGGCCGAGCGCGGGTCGGAGGAGAGGTCGGCGAGCCTGATCGTCCGGGGATCGCGGATGAGCGCGCCGAGCAGCCCCGCGTGCCCGTCGGGACGGTGGCCGATGCGCCGGGCGACGTCCTCGCCGACGCCGTACGTGACGAAGTCGGAGAGGCCCTTGCCCTCCTCGTCGACGACCCCGATCGCCGCGTAGCGGGCGCCGGCCAGCTCGGCGGCGGTCTCGCAGATCCGGTCGAGGGTGGTGTGGAGTTCGAGGCCGGTGCCCACCGACCGCATCGCTTCGAGCAGCTGCGGCACGCGGGCGGTCAGCTCCGTGGAGAGCCCCTGGAGGCTGCGTGTGGCCTCGGTGGCGGCGACCAGGGGATCCGGGGAATCGGGCGTGGCGGCGGCGGTCATGAGCCTGAGCCTAGTTAGTCCTATTTGGAGAGAAAAGTCGGACGGTCGGCCGAGGTCGTCGCCGTGACACCGGCGAGGAGGAGGTCGGCCGCCCGCTCCTGCTCCAGCATCCGTCGCAGCGGACCGTCCTCGGCGGCGAGCTCGGCGTACGGTCCGCGCTGCACGGTCCGGCCACCGTCCAGGACCACCACCTCGTCGACCGCGTCGAGCCCGCGCAGCCGGTGGGTGATGAGGACGGTGGTACGGCCTTCGGTGGCACGCAGCAGGTCGTCCGTGAGCGCGTCCGCGGTGGCGAGGTCCAGGTGCTCGGCCGGCTCGTCGAGCACGAGGACCGGGAAGTCGGCGAGAAGGGCGCGGGCCAGCGCGAGCCGCTGCCGCTGGCCGCCGGAGAGCTTCGAGCCGTGCTCGCCCACCAGGGTGTCGAGCCCGTCGGGCAGGCCGTCCACCCAGTCGAGGAGCCGGGCCCGGCGCAGCGCCTCCCGCAGCTCCTCGTCGTCGGCGCCCGTCCGGGCCAGCCGCAGGTTCTCCCGCAGGGAGCTGTCGAAGAGGTGCGCGTCCTGCGCGCACAGCCCGACGAAGCGGCGTACCTCGTCGCCGTCGAGCTCCCGGGCGGGCACCCCGCCGATCCGGTACGTCCCCGCCTCCGTGTCCAGGAAGCGCAGCAGCACCTGGGCGAGCGTGGTCTTGCCGGAGCCGGAGGCACCGACGACGGCCACCCGCCGCCCGGCGTCGAGGGTGAGCGCGAACCCGTCGAGCGCGGGCCGCTCCTGCCCGGAGTACCGGGCGGAGAGCCCCGCCAGCTCCAGCGGGAACGGCCCGGCCGGGGGAGCGGCGGGCACCGTCGGCTCGTGTACGGGGACGGGCGCGTCGAGCACCTCGAAGACCCGCTCGGCGCTGTGCTTGACCCGACGCCGGTACTGGACGGCGAGCGGCAGTCCGGTCACGGCCTCGAAGGCGGCGAGCGGAGTGAGGACGACGACCGCGAGCGCGACCCCGTCGAGCCGGCCGTCACGGACCGCCTGCACGCCGACCCCGGCCGCGGCCACCACCGTCAGGCCGCACACGAGGGCCGAGAGCCCGGCACCGAGCGCGGCCGCGGCGGACTGCCGGGAGGCGATGCCGGTGAGGGTGCGGTCGGCGGCCCGCGCCCGGTCGAGCCGGTCCCGCAGCGCCCCGGCCACGGTCAGCTCCGCGCAGCCGCGCAGGGGGTCGGCGACGGCCGACGCGAGCGCCCCGCGCGCCGGGGCGAGCCGCCGCTCGGCCCGGCGGGCCAGCGTGGCACCCAGCGGCGGCACGAGCACGCCCGCCACGAGCAGGCCCACCGCGAGCACGGCGCCCGCCTCGGGCAGCAGCCAGGCGGTGAAGCCGACCGAGCCGAGCCCGACGACGAGCGCGGCACCGGCCGGGAGCAGCCAGCGCAGCCAGTAGTCCTGGAGGGCGTCGACGTCGTGGACGAGCCGGGCGAGGAGGTCGCCGCGCCGGGTACGGCGCAGTCCGGCGGGGGCGATCCGCTCCAGCCGGGAGTAGACGGAGACCCGCAGCTCGGCGAGCATGCGCAGCACGGCGTCGTGCGAGACCAGCCGCTCGGCGTACCGGAAGACGGCCCGCCCGATGCCGAAGGCGCGGGTGGCGGTCACGGCGACCATGAGGTGCAGCACGGGCGGCTGCTCCGAGGCCCGCGAGATGAGCCAACCGGACACGGCCATGAGTCCCACGGCCGACCCGAGGGCCAGACTCCCGAGCAGCAGCGCGAGCCCCATCCGCCCCTTGAGCTCCCCGGCCATGGACCGCACGCGGGCGAGCACGCCGTGCTCGGGCGCGGGCACCGGCTCCGCCGCTTCCGGGACGGGCGGGGCCGCGGGTACGACGGAGGAGGCGGGGACTGTCGACGCGGGCCGGTCCGCGCCCACCACGGAGCCGGGGACCGTCGACGCGGGCCGGTCGGCGCCTGCGGAGTCCGTCGGCGCAGCCGCCGAGGCGACCGTCACCACCCGGTCCGCCACGGCCAGCAGCGCCGGCCGGTGCACCACCAGCAGCACCGTCCGTCCGGCGGACAGCCGCCGCACCGCGTCGACGACCCCCGCCTCCGTCTCCCCGTCCAGCGCCGCCGTGGGCTCGTCGAGCAGCAGCAGCGGCCGGTCCGCGAGGAAGGCCCTCGCCAGGGCGAGCCGCTGCCGCTGGCCGGCCGAGAGACCGGCCCCGTCCTCGCCGAGCACGGTTCCGGCGCCCTCGGGCAGCGCGTCCACGAAGGAGTCCGCGCCGGCGTCCCGCAGCGCCGCCCGCACCTCCTCGTCACCGGCCTCCGGCCGGGCGAGCCGCACGTTCTCGGCGATCGTCCCGGCGAAGAGGCACGGCCGCTGCGGCACCCACGCGATCCGCTCGCGCCAGGCCTCCAGATCCAGCTCCGCGAGATCCACGCCCCCGACCCGGACCGCCCCACCCGCCTCCGGCTCCGTGAAGCCGAGGACGACGTCGAGCAGGGTCGACTTCCCGGCACCGCTCGGGCCGACCAGGGCCACCGTCTCCCCCGGCTCCACCGTGAGGCTCGCCGAGTCCAGCGAGGGCTCCGCGCGCCCCGGGTGGCGCACCGTCACCCGGTCGAGTTCCAGCCGCGTGTCGGCGGGCACCGCCCGCGTACCACCGCTCCGCACCGGGGTCTCCAGGACCTCGAAGATCTCCTCGGCCGCCGCCAGCCCCTCCGCCGCCGCGTGGAACTGGGCGCCGACCTGGCGCAGCGGCAGATACGCCTCGGGGGCGAGGACCAGGATGACGAGTCCGGTGTAGAGGTCGAGGGTGCCGTGGACGAGCCGCATGCCGATGGTGACGGCGACCAGCGCCACGGACAGCGTGGAGAGCAGTTCCAGGGCGAAGGAGGAGAGGAAGGCGATCCGCAGTGTGCGCATGGTCGCCCGCCGGTAGTCGGCGGTGATGGCGCGGATCGAGGCGGCCTGGGCCTTGGCCCGGCCGAAGACCTTGAGTGTGGGCAGTCCGGCGACGACGTCGAGGAAGTGGCCGGAGAGCCGGGAGAGCAGCTTCCACTGCCGATCCATCCTGGCCTGGGTGTACCAGCCGATCAGGATCATGAAGACCGGGATGAGCGGCAGGGTGACGACGATGATCGCGGCCGAGACCCAGTCCTCGGTGACGATCCGCGCCAGGACCGCCAACGGGACGACGACCGCGAGGCCGAGCTGGGGCAGGTAGCGGGCGAAGTAGTCGTCGAGCGCGTCCACCCCCCGGGTGGCGAGGGCGATGAGCGAGCCGGTGCGCTGCCCGCCGAGCCAGCCGGGCCCGAGCGCGGTGGCCCGCTCCAGGAGCAGGCCCCGGAGTTCGGACTTCACCGCCGCGCTGGCCCGGTGGGCGGCGAGCTCGGTCAGCCAGGAGACGAGGCCCCGGGCCACCGCGACCCCGGCGAGCAGCAGCAGGGGAGTGGTCAGATCGGCGACCGAGAGGCCCTTCTGGAAGGCCCCCACCACGATCTCGGCGATGAGCATCGCCTGGGCGATCACCAGCGCCGCCCCGGCCAGGCCGAGTACGACGACCGCGACGAGGAAGAAGCGGGTCGCCCGGGCGTACCGGAGCAGACGCGGGTCGATCGGTTTCACGTGAAACATGCCCCTCTGGATGAGCGCCCAGGGCCTCGGGGGCCCCGGGCGACGACACCGGCAGGCGCCGGCGATGCCCTAGTGGGCGTCGGCGATGTGCTGGGTGCCGATCCGCTTGCGGAAGACCCAGTAGGTCCAGCCCTGGTAGAGCAGGACCAGCGGCGTGGCGATGGCCGCGCACCAGGTCATGATCTTGAGCGTGTACGGGCTCGACGAAGCGTTCGTCACCGTCAGGCTCCACGCGGGGTCGAGCGAGGACGGCATGACGTTCGGGAAGAGCGCCAGGAAGAGCATCGCGACCGCGGCGGCGATCGTCACCCCCGAGAGCGCGAACGACCAGCCCTCGCGCCCCGCCTTGATCGCGCCGACCGCGCCGACCAGCGAGACGGCCGCGATCAGCATCGCCGCGAGGCTCCAGCCGTCACCCGTGTCGACCTGGGTCCAGATCAGGAAGGCCAGGGCGAGTACCGCCGTGACGAGACCCAGCTTCAGGGCGAGCGCCCGGGCCCTGACCCTGATGTCGCCGACCGTCTTGAGGGCCACGAAGACCGTGCCGTGGAAGGTGAAGAGGGTGAGCGTGACCAGTCCGCCGAGGAGCGCGTAGGGGTTGAGCAGGTCCCAGAAGTTGCCGACGTACTCCATATCGCCGTCGATCTTCACGCCGCGGACGATGTTGCCGAAGGCCACGCCCCACAGGATCGCGGGGATCAGCGAGGTCCAGAAGATCGCCTGTTCCCAGTTGCGCTGCCAGTTCTCCTCGGGCCGCTTGGCCCGGTACTCGAAGGCGACGCCACGGACGATGAGGCAGACCAGGATGATCAGCAGCGGCAGGTAGAAGCCGGAGAAGAGGGTCGCGTACCACTCGGGGAAGGCGGCGAAGGTCGCGCCGCCGGCGGTCAGCAGCCACACCTCGTTGCCGTCCCAGACGGGTCCGATGGTGTTGATCAGTACCCGCTTCTCGGGCCGGTTCCTGGCGAGCAGTTTGGTGAGGACGCCGACCCCGAAGTCGAAGCCCTCCAGGAAGAAGTAGCCGGTCCAGAGGACGGCGATGAGTACGAACCAGACGTCGTGGAGTTCCATGCCTCGATCTCCTGAGCCTCAGTACGAGAAGGCCATGGGCCGGTCGGCGTCGCGGGTGTCCCCGCCGATCCTGGTGGGCGGGTTGAGGTCGTCCTCGGTGAGCTCGGGCGGGCCGGCCTTCACGTACTTCACGAGGAGCTTGACCTCGATGACGGCGAGGATCGCGTAGAGGGTGGTGAAGACGATCATCGAGGTGAGCACCTCGCCCTGGGAGACGCCGGGGGAGACGGCGGCGCTGGTGCGCATCACTCCGTAGACGACCCAGGGCTGACGGCCCATCTCGGTGAAGATCCAGCCCCAGGAGTTGGCGATCAGCGGGAAGAGCATGGTCCAGAGGGCCACGATCCAGTACCACTTGCCGATCTTCGGGCTGAGCGCCTTGTTCTTGAAGAGGACGAGGTTCGGCACCTCGTCCTCACCGGTCCTCAGTCCGGGGGCGATCAGGAACTTCTTGCGGGTCAGCCACAGTCCGACGACGCCGATGGCGAGCGAGGCCATGCCGAAGCCGATCATCCAGCGGAAGCCCCAGTAGGCGACGGGGATGTTGGGCCGGTAGTCGCCGGGCCCGAACCTCTCCTGCTCCGCCTTGTTCACGTCGTTGATGCCGGGGACGTACGAGTGGAAGTCGCCGTTGGCGAGGTAGGACAGTATCCCGGGGATCTCGATGGCGACCTTGTTGTGGCCCTTGTCCACGTCGCCGATCGCGAAGATCGAGAAGGGCGCGGGCGCCTCGCCGTCCCACAGCGCCTCGGCGGCGGCCATCTTCATCGGCTGCTGCTTGAACATGACCTTGCCGAGCATGTCACCGCTGATCGCGGTACCCAGACCGGCGATGATCAGCGTGATCAGACCGAGCCGCAGCGAGGTCCGCATCACCGGGACGTGCCGCTTGCGCGCCAGGTGGAAGGCGGAGATGCCGACCATGAAGGCGCCGCCGACGAGGAAGGCGGCCGTCATGGTGTGGAAGAACTGGGTGAGGGCGGTGTTCTGGGTGAGCACCGCCCAGAAGTCGGTGAGCTCGGCGCGCGGGCCCTGACCGCGGTCCTCGTTGATGCGGTAGCCGACCGGGTGCTGCATCCAGGAGTTGGCGGCCAGGATGAAGTACGCGGAGAGGATGGTGCCGATCGACACCATCCAGATGCAGGCGAGGTGGATCTTCTTCGGCAGCTTGTCCCAGCCGAAGATCCAGAGTCCGATGAAGGTGGACTCGAAGAAGAAGGCGATGAGCGCCTCGAAGGCGAGCGGGGCGCCGAAGATGTCTCCGACGAAGCGGGAGTAGTCCGACCAGTTCATGCCGAACTGGAACTCCTGCACGATGCCGGTGACGACACCCATCGCGATGTTGATGAGGAAGAGCTTCCCCCAGAACTTGGTCGCCCTGAGGTACTTCTCCTTCCCGGTCCGAACCCAGGCGGTCTGGAGCCCCGCGGTGAGCGCGGCGAGCGAGATCGTCAGGGGGACGAAGAGAAAGTGGTAGACGGTGGTGATGCCGAACTGCCAGCGCGCCAAGGTCTCCGGCGCCAGAGCTAGGTCCACGTCGTCTTCTCCTTACATCGCCGTGGTCACATCGGCAGTCTGCCCCTTTAATCCCACCTATTACGGGATGAACAGGGACACGCTTGTGAACGCGTTCACATTCACAAGCATTATGACTCATACGAAATCCGTACTGGAGGGTGGGGGGCTGTACCGAAGGTCACACCTTCCCAAGGCCTTCAACATATTGTTGAATTCGGCCCATGACCCTTCGGATACGCATCAGTTGGCCGGCCGGACACACCACGGCCACCCTCGGCGAGACCCCCACGAGCACGGCGCTCCTGGGGGCTCTGCCGATCGTCTCCACCGCCCGCACCTGGGGCGAGGAGGTCTACTTCGACACTCCGGTCTCGGTCCCGCGCGAGGACGGGGCGCGCCAGGTCGTCGATCCCGGCACGGTGGCCTTCTGGACCGACGGCGACGCCCTCGCCCTCCCCTACGGGCCGACCCCGATCTCGCGGGGCGAGGAGTGCCGGCTGGCGAGCCCGTGCAATCTGCTGGGCTCGCTCGACGACGACCCGCGGATCCTGGCCACCGTCCGCGACGGCGACCCGATCCGCGTGGAACGCGCCTGACCGGTACCCGCCCGAGCCGTCAGGCTCCCTGGCGGAAACCCTCCGTCACCTTCAGGAACAGGTCGTTCGCCTCGGTCTCGCCGATCGTGACGCGCACGCCCTCCCCCGCGAACGGCCGCACCACCACACCGTGCCGCTCGCACTCCGCCGCGAACTCCATGGTCCGCTCGCCGAGCCGCAGCCACACGAAGTTCGCCTGGGCGTCCGGCACCGTCCAGCCCTGGGCCACGAGCCCCGCGCGGACCCGCTCGCGCTCCGCCACCAGCGAGCCGACCCGGCCGAGCAGTTCGTCCTCGGCCCGCAGCGAGGCCACCGCCGCGTCCTGCGCCACCTGGCTCACGCCGAACGGCACCGCCGTCTTGCGCAGCGCCGCCGCCACCGGCTCGTGGGCGATCGCGAAGCCGACCCGCAGCCCCGCCAGGCCGTACGCCTTGGAGAAGGTGCGCAGCACCGCCACGTTCGGCCGGTCGCGGTAGAGCTCGACGCCGTCCGGGATGTCGGCGTCACGGACGAACTCCTTGTACGCCTCGTCGATCACGACCAGGACGTCGGAGGGCACCCGGTCCAGGAACCGCTCCAGCTCCGCGCGGCGCACCGCGGTGCCCGTCGGGTTGTTCGGGTTGCAGACGAAGATCAGCCGGGTCCGGTCGGTGATCGCCGCGGCCATCGCGTCGAGGTCGTGCACCTCGTCGTCGGTCAGCGGCACCTGCACCGAGGTGGCCCCGCTGATCTGGGTGATGATCGGGTACGCCTCGAAGGAGCGCCAGGCGTAGATCACCTCGTCACCCGGGCCCGAGGTCGCCTGGAGCAGCGACTGGGCGACGCCGACCGAGCCGGTGCCGGTGGCGATGTGGGAGACCGGGACGCCGAAGCGGTCGGCCAGCTCCGCGGAGAGCGCGGTGCAGGCCATGTCCGGGTACCGGTTGAAGTTCGCCGCGGCGGCCAGCGCGCTCTCCATGACGCCCGGCAGCGGCGGGTAGGGGTTCTCGTTCGAGGACAGCTTGAAGGCGACCGGGCCGCCCGCCGCGGCCGGCTTGCCCGGCTTGTACGTGGGGACGCCGTCCAGCTCGGCGCGCAGCTTCGGGGTGGACGTGCTCGTCCCGCTCGTCTCGCTCACAGTGTGGCCTCCTCGACCGTCCGTACCGCCAATGCTTCTCACTTTATGAGGATTCCCGTCCGGTGCGAATGGGCTGTGGACAACAGCCCTGCAACTCTGTGGAAAACCCCTCCCGCCACCCCTCCCCGAGGCAGGGGGCGCGCGGATGGGTGGCGTGCGCCGGTGGCGAGCGCCGTGGCGCGCATCCCTCGTAGAGGTGAGTTGAGACCTCTTCGAGACCTCGCCCCCACGCCAGGCTCATCCCGTCCGACAACATCAAGTCGCATGGAGAACCCCTCAACTACCTTGGATTCTCCATCATTTGACTCCGTTCGACCATGCAGAAACGTGCCTGTCAATGCCTGCATATGCGGCCGTCTCACCCACCCCTCATCGCCCTACTATCGGCTCGCCATGACAGCAGCAGGGAAGCACCAGGTGAGCCGGGCACAGACCCGGGGAAGCCGGCAGGGCCGGGCAGGCATCCGGGACGTGGCCGCCGCCGCCGGGGTCTCCATCACGACTGTCTCCGACGCGCTCAACGGCAAGGGCCGACTCCCGGACGCCACCCGCCGGCACGTCCGCGAGGTCGCCGACCGGCTGGGCTACCGCCCCTCCGCGGCGGCCCGCACGCTCCGCACAGGCAAGTCGGGACTCATCGGCCTGACCGTGACGACATACGGGGATGAACCTTTCACCTTCACGGAGTTCGCCTACTTCGCGGAGATGGCCAGGGCCGCCACATCCGCCGCGCTAGCCCGCGGCTACGCCCTCGTCATCCTCCCCGCGACATCACGCCATGACGTCTGGTCGAACGTCGCCCTCGACGGCACCGTCGTCATCGACCCCTCCGACCACGACCCGGTCGTCACCGAGCTCGTCCGCCAGGGCCTCCCCGTCGTCTCCGACGGACGCCCCGCCGGCACGCTCCCGGTGACCGCCTGGGTCGACAACGACCACGAGGCCGCCGTCCTCGACCTCCTCGACCACCTCGCCGACGCCGGCGCGCGCCGGATCGGCCTCCTCACCGGCACCACCACCGACACCTACACCCGCCTCTCCACCACCGCGTACCTCAACTGGTGCGAGCGGGTCGGACAGGATCCCGTCTACGAGGCCTACCCGGCGCACGACCCGTGCGCGGGCGCCGTCGCGGCCGACCGGCTGCTCGCCCGCCCCGACCGTCCCGACGCCGTCTACGGCCTCTTCGACCCCAACGGCACCGACCTCCTCGCCGCCGCCCGCCGCTACGGGCTGCGCGTCCCCGACGACCTGCTGATCGTGTGCTGCAGCGAGTCCACCGTGTACGCCACCACCGAACCGCCCGTCACGACGCTCTCGCTCAAACCGCGCCGCATCGGCACCGCCGTCGTCCA
The DNA here is from genome assembly GCF_042794995.1 of Streptomyces sp. NPDC056503. NCBI lineage: Bacteria > Bacillati > Actinomycetota > Actinomycetes > Kitasatosporales > Streptomycetaceae > Streptomyces > Streptomyces sp. NPDC056503. Next base: position 68,602 of record NZ_JBHTST010000007.1, on the reverse strand, counting down.
GCTCCTCATCGACGCCATCGAGGGGATCGAGGGGGACGGCCCGGTCGAGCAGGTGATACCGACGGAACTCATCGTCCGCACGTCCTCGCAGCGCCGGTCGCCGCGGACGACGGTGAGCCCGCCGCGCTCACCGGCGAAGGACTGACGGGCCGACGGACCGAGAGCCCGCAGCACCCGAAGGAAGGCACCCTCCGAACTCCGGCCGCGCCGAAAGAGCGGCCGGACGAACGACCCGAGCGGAACCCGAGCCCGACCCGAGCACGGCTCACAGCACGACCCGGAACGGCTCACGGCACGACCCGGGAAGGACTCGCGGCACGACACGGGCACGGCTCTCGGCACGGCCTCACAGCACCACGCGGGCATGACTCGGCAACCCGAGCAGGACCCGAGCACGACCCCGAGAACGAGCGCCGTCCCGTCCCTGCCCGTGGGCGGAGACGGCGAAACCGGCCGCCCCACCGGACCCGACCCTGGACTGGACCTTCTCAATTCGGGCGAAACAACCGGTGAACCCGGAGCCAACCCGGATTCACCACCCCTGGTGCGTCACACAGGCGGACCCTCATTCCTATGATGGGCGCACGACACCGCGGACCCCCCGACCAGGCCGGTCCGCGATGTGCAGGGCATCGCGACGGTGGTGGAGGGGTCGATGACTCAGGGGGCCGGGCAGGATCCCGTGGAGCGCACGGCGACATTGCGTGACTTCCGCGTACCTCCGTACGCCCGGGTGCCCGTGCAGGGCCACGCGGGCGAGCCGCCCGCCGCGCCCGCCGATCCCACACTCCACCTGGGCACCCGCCTGGCCTCGTACCCCGAGCCGGTCGCGTTCCCGGAAGCGGCCGCACGCCCCGAACCCATGGCGCGCCCCGAGCCGGCCGCGCACCCCGAACCCCCGGCGTACCCCGAGCCCAAGGCGTTCCCGGAACCGGCCGCTCAGCCGGATCCGACCGCGCGTCCTGAGCCGACGCCGCCCTCCGAGCCGGCCGCGTACCCCGCCGCGCCCCGCCCCGTCGTCACCGCGCCCCACCCCGGCGCCGCCTCCGCCCACCCCGGCGCCGGCTTCCCCGACGGCTTCCCGGACGGCTACACCCCCACCGAGCGCGACCTCCCGGTCATCCAGCGCGGTGACACCCTCCAGGTCCCCGTCGCCCCGGCCGCGGCCCCCGCGCCCGCCGCCGCGGGCGGTGACGGCCCCGGCCCGCTCTACGTCGTCGGCGACGTCCACGGCTACCTCGACGAGCTCGTCGCCGCCCTCCGCGCCCAGGGCCTCGTCGACGAGAACGGCGGCTGGGCCGCGGGCAACGCCCGGCTCTGGTTCCTCGGCGACTTCACCGACCGCGGCCCCGACGGCATCGGCGTCATCGACCTCGTCATGCGGCTCTCCGCCGAGGCCGCCGCCGCGGGCGGCTACTGCAAGGCCCTCATGGGCAACCACGAGCTGCTCCTCATCGGCGCCAAGCGCTTCGGCGACACCCCCGTCAACTCCGGGGCCGGCACCGCCACCTTCCAGGCCGCCTGGCTGCTCAACGGCGGGCAGAAGCACGACATGGACCGCCTCCAGGACGTCCACCTCCAGTGGATGTCCCGGCTCGACGCCGTCGTCCGCGAGGACGACCACCTCCTGCTGCACTCGGACACGACCGCGTACCTGGAGTACGGCCAGACGATCGAGGACGTCAACGACACGGTCCACGAGGTCCTCACGCGCAACGACGCCGACGAGGTCTGGGACCTCTTCCGCAAGTTCACCAAGCGCTTCGCCTTCCGCGACGAGGGCGGCCCGCAGGCCGTCCAGGAGCTGCTCGGCACCTACGGCGGCTCGCGGATCGTCCACGGCCACAGCCCGATCCCGTACCTCCTCGGCCAGGTCGGCACGGAGGACGGCGAGGAGGACTCGCGCCCGGTCGTCGACGGCCCGCACGTCTACGCCGAGGGGCTCGCCATCGCCATGGACGGCGGCGTCACCATGGCCGGAAAGCTGCTGGTGGTCCAACTCCCCCTGGGGGACTGACTCTCACCCTGTGCGTCCGGGGCGGGCGAATTCCGGAAACCCCCTGTCAGCGCGCACGGTCGCGGCCCTACCATCGGTCTCCCCAGCTAGCAGGCTCTCCTCCGCTTCCGCCCGGACCGCCGTTCTCCACGGCCGGTCCCGGCCCACCGAGCATCGGGGGATGCACATGAACGTGGCTCCGCACCTGCTGACCGAGGACCGCGCCGAGTACGAGCGGGTCCTCGACGACGCCTTGCGCACCGCGCCGGAACGGCCGGAACTCGCCGGAACGGGCACACGGCTGACCGCCGCCCAGCTCCGCGCGATGGCACTGAACGCGACAGCGCTGATCACCGCGGCGGCGGCGAGCGAGTACGAGCACTTCACCAAGGTCCGCGAAGCGGACCGCGCCGCCTCCAACCGCCCCCGGAGCCCCGCCCCGGACGAGTCGCCGGGCGCCGTCGCGGTCCTCACCGTCCTCGTCCCGGTGCTCGCCGGCACCGCCGCGGCGATCTTCCTCCTGGTCGGCGCGGTGGTCAGGTGGCTCGCGCCGGACGCCGCCCTCGGCACCACGCTGCTCACCGCCGGCCTGGTCTTCGGCGCCCTCGCCGCCGCCGGTCTGCTCTGCGCCGGCGCCGGCCTCCTGCTGACGGCCCTCCGCAACAGCCCCGCCGAGACCGGCGTGCCCGACGACGAACTCACCCGGGCCCGCGCCGCCTGGCGCCACGCCCTCCTGGAGCGCGGCGTCATCCCCTTCCTCCAGGCCGCCCTCACCGCCACCGACCCCGACCCCGACCCGGTACCCCCGATACCTCCGCCGCCCCCGGCCCCCTGACGCACCGCGGCCCGCGATCCCCCCGTGGACCGCGGGCCGGGGTGCGGCGCGTACGGCGGACCGCTACTCCGCCAGGGGCAGGTAGACCCGGTTGCCGGAGGCGGCGAACTCCGCCGACTTCCCGGCCATGCCGGCCTCGATCTCCTCCTGGGTGCCGCCGTGCTCACGGCGGATGTCCTGGGAGATCTTCATCGAGCAGAACTTCGGACCGCACATCGAGCAGAAGTGCGCGGTCTTCGCGGGCTCCGCCGGCAGCGTCTCGTCGTGGAACTCACGGGCGGTGTCCGGGTCGAGGGCCAGGTTGAACTGGTCCTCCCAGCGGAACTCGAAGCGCGCGTCGGAGAGGGCGTCGTCCCACTCCTGCGCCCCCGGGTGCCCCTTGGCGAGGTCCGCCGCGTGGGCCGCGATCTTGTACGTGATGACACCGGTCTTCACGTCGTCGCGGTTCGGCAGGCCCAGGTGCTCCTTGGGCGTGACGTAGCAGAGCATCGCCGTGCCCCACCAGGCGATCATCGCCGCGCCGATGCCGGAGGTGATGTGGTCGTAGGCGGGCGCGACGTCCGTGGTCAGCGGGCCGAGCGTGTAGAACGGCGCCTCCTCGCAGATCTCCTGCTGGAGGTCGATGTTCTCCTTGATCTTGTGCATCGGGACGTGCCCGGGGCCCTCGATCATCGTCTGCACGTTGTGCCGCTTGGCGATCGTGTTCAGCTCGCCGAGCGTGCGCAGCTCCGCGAACTGGGCCTCGTCGTTGGCGTCAGCGATCGAGCCGGGCCGCAGTCCGTCGCCGAGCGAGTAGGTGACGTCGTACGCCGCCAGGATCTCGCAGAGCTCCTCGAAGTGGGTGTAGAGGAAGTTCTCCTTGTGGTGCGCGAGACACCAGGCCGCCATGATCGAGCCGCCGCGCGAGACGATGCCGGTCTTGCGGCGCGCGGTGAGCGGCACGTACGGCAGGAGCACGCCGGCGTGCACGGTCATGTAGTCCACGCCCTGCTCGGCCTGCTCGATGACCGTGTCCTTGTAGATCTCCCAGGTCAGCTCCTCGGCCTTGCCGTCGACCTTCTCCAGGGCCTGGTAGAGCGGCACGGTGCCGATCGGCACGGGGGAGTTGCGCAGCACCCACTCGCGGGTGGTGTGGATGTTGCGGCCGGTGGACAGGTCCATGACCGTGTCGGCGCCCCAGCGGGTCGCCCAGGTCATCTTCTCCACCTCCTCCTCGATGGAGGAGGTGACCGCGGAGTTGCCGATGTTGGCGTTGACCTTCACCAGGAACCGCTTGCCGATGATCATCGGCTCGATCTCCGGGTGGTTGACGTTGGCCGGCAGCACCGCGCGGCCCGCCGCGATCTCCTCGCGGACGACCTCGGGGGAGACGTTCTCCCGGATCGCCACGTACTCCATCTCCGGGGTGATCTCCCCCCGGCGGGCGTAGGCGAGCTGGGTCACGGCCTGGCCGGCGCGACCACGGCGGGGCAGCCGCGGGCGGCCCGGGAAGACCGCGTCGAGGTTCTTGAGCCCGCCGCCGCGCGGCGAGGTGTGCTTGATGCCGTCGTCCTCGGGGCGGGCCGGACGGCCCGCGTACTCCTCGGTGTCGCCGCGCGCGATGATCCAGTTCTCGCGGAGCGGGAGCAGTCCACGGCGCACGTCGGTGTCGACCGCGGGGTCGGTGTACGGACCGGACGTGTCGTACAGCGTCACGTCCTTGCCGTTGGTGAGGTGGACCTGACGGACCGGCACCCGGAGGTCCGGGCGGGAGCCCTCGACGTACCCCTTGTGCCAGCCCGGCGTGCGCGCGCCGTTCGAGTCGCTCTGGTCGTTCTGGTCGGAGGCAGGCGTGCGTGCGTCCTGAATGGTCATGAGACCGAATCTCCCTACGCCGGCATTACCCGGTAACAGGTTCGGCGGTCGGCGCAGCCTCCTCCCGTACGTACGTCAGTCAGTACGCGCGTACGGTGATCAGCGCCCTCTCAGCCCGGTGCTCCGAGCTCCCGCGTGTGCAAAGGTGTCACGAGGCTAGCGCCCTCCCTGGCGTGCTGAACAGTGGGCCCCCCACCGTTCTTGCGATGATCGGGCGGTGACTTCCTCACAGCAGTCCCCCGATCCGCACGGCCATGAGCACGGGCACGGCGCCGGTTCCGGCGCTGGTCAGCACGGTCCGGGCCATGGCTCCGGCCACGGCTCCGGTCATGGGCACAGCCACAGCCACGGGCCCGCCGCACCCGTCTCGCGCCATCTGCGAAGAGTCATCGCGGCGGTCCTCATCCCCTTCGCCACCGCCGTGGTCGTCGGTCTCGTGGTGCTCTGGCCCGGTGGCACGCCGGCCCACGAGCGGACCGGGGTCGGCTTCGACCGGCAGACCGAACAGGGCGAGGTCGTGGCGGTCGAGCAGGTCGACTGCCGGGACGTGAACGCGGCGCAGGTGCCGCCCACCGGCGATACCTCCACCCCGCAGGGCCGCGAGGCGGTCAACGGTCAGCAGGGGCAGTGCGAGAAGGCGACGATCGAGGTCACCAGCGGTCCGGACAAGGGGCGGCGGTTCACCGAGATCGTGCAGCCGGACGCCCCGCGCCAACTGGAGGAGGGCCAGGGCGTGGTGGTCGCCTACGCCCCCGACGCCCCGAAGGACCTGCAGTACTCGGTGACGGACGTGAACCGGAAGGTGCCGATGGCGGTCCTCGCCGGCATCTTCGCGCTCGCGGTCGTGCTCGTCGGGCGGATGCGGGGCGTGATGGCCCTGATCGCGCTCGCCGTGAGCTTCCTGGTGCTCACCCTCTTCATCCTGCCCGCGATCCTGGAGGGGTCGAACCCGCTGGTCGTGGCCGTGGTCGGGTCGAGCGCGATCATGCTGCTCGCGCTCTACATGTGCCACGGCCTGTCGGCCCGCACCTCGGTCGCGGTCCTGGGCACGCTGATCTCGCTGCTGCTGATCGGCCTGCTCGGCTCCTTCTTCATCGGCTGGGCCTCGCTCAGCGGCAACACCGACGACTACACCGGACTGATCCACGGTCTCTACCCGGAGATCGACATGTCCGGCCTGCTGCTCGCCGGTGTGATCATCGGTTCGCTCGGTGTCCTGGACGACGTCACCGTCACCCAGACCTCGGCCGTCTGGGAGCTCCACCAGGCCGATCCCGGCATGGGCCCGCGCGCCCTCTACCGGGCCGGGATCCGGATCGGCCGCGACCACATCGCCTCGGTGGTCAACACGCTGGTCCTGGCCTACGCCGGCGCCGCGCTCCCGCTGCTCCTGCTCTTCACCATCGCGCAGAGCAGCATGGGGACGGTGGCCAACAGCGAACTGGTGGCGCAGGAGATCGTCCGGACACTGGTCGGCTCGATCGGTCTGGTCGCCTCGGTACCGGTGACGACGGCACTCGCGGCGCTCGTGGTGTCGGCCGACCGTCCCTCGGCGGAGCAGGCCGGCAGCCGGGCGGCGGGCCGCGGCGGACGGCGGCGCCGCGCGAAGTGACGCGCGCGCGGCGGCCGTACGGCATCAGGCCTCGCAGGCAACCGTACGGAGCGGAACGCCGGTGTCAGGCGTGCGGAGGGGGCGCCGGTGTCGGCTGTACGGAACGGGCCCCGGCGTCGACCGTACGGAACGGGTGCCGGCGTCAGGCGTACGGAGGGGGCGCCGGCGTCAGGCGTACGAAGGGCGTCGGTCAGGCCGGGCCGGCGCTCTCCTCGGCGAGGATCCGGCCGAGCGCGGCCTCCAGGCTGTCCTCGAAGTCGCCCAGTGCCTGTTCCTGACCGAGCGGCACCAGCTTGTCCGTGCGGTCGAGGAAGGCGACCAGCGGCGGGGCGCTGGCGCGGAAGAGGGCGCGGTCGCCGCCCACCTGGAGTCGGATGGAGACGTCCGACAGGCCCTCGGGGTCGGTCGGGGCGATGTGGACGTCACCGTCGCCGCTGGGGCGGTTGATCCCGTCGAGCAGCAGCTCCCTGCCGAACGCCCAGGTCACGGGTGCGTCTCCGGGAAGGTGGAAGGTCATCCGCACCGCGTAGGGATCCCGGGTCTCGTATCGCAGTTCGACTGGGATCTTGAAGGAGAGCTCCTCGGAGACGAGGAAGCTCATCAGGACCTCGGCCTGAACCGACTCTCGCATCATGTACCCCGCAGTAGATGGAGCAGTTGTGTAAACACAGCTGCTGAAAGCTGTGACCGAAACGGCCAGGAATGATCCCCCGTGGCCCTCTTGACGCAATCGTGCTGTACGCGCTAGCGGATCACAAGGAGTGATTTTTCAGATACTGATAGAGAACGCGAGTGAACTGAAGAGGCTTCCGATCTCCGTACGTAGCCGCTCGACTGCTGGGAGCAACCGTTCTTCCTGGTGAAGCGGTAGAGAAATGGCCAGAGCGGCCGCTGTAGAGCCCGCCGTGATGGGGATGGCCGCGCAAACCGTGCCGAGCGCATATTCCTGCCGCTCCACCAGGGGTTCCATTCGCCCCAAACCGCCCAAACGCTCCAAAAGCATCCGCCGGTTACGCACCGTGTACGGAGTGATGGCTTCCACCGGGTGGCGGTCGAGGTGGTCTTGACGAGATTTCAGATCGAGTTGACTCAGCAGACACTGTCCGATCGCGTGGGCGTGTCCGGTCTCCCGGAAATCGGCCCACTCCTCCACCGCGGGGGAGTTGGGGGTGTCCGCCACGGAGACCAGCTCGATCTCACCGTCGCGGTAGAGCGCGAAATAGACCGGCACACCGATCTCGTCCCGCCAGTGGGCAAGGGAGTCTTCGATCTTGGTGCGACGATTCTGCACAGCTCCGCCGCCGGCCAGCCGGGCGGCTGCCTCGCCGAGATAGAACGCACCCTTGTCGCGGAGCAGATAGCCCTCGTGCGTCAGGGTGCGGAGAAGGTGGTACGTCGTGGGCAGCGGAAGGCCCGTCTCCCGGGCGAGCTGCTTGGCGGGGGCACCGTCCGCGTGGGAGGCCACGGCCTCCAGAAGTCTCAGCGCCCGCTGCACCGAGCCGATCAGGGTCGGCGCAGCTGTCTGCGTGGCCATGGCCAAAGGTCACCCCCAGGCGTGACAACGGATGCGCTGCATCCGTTCGCGGGGGCCGCCCCCGCGCACCCGCCGGGCCTGGGACACCGATGGGGTCCGATGGACGGACCCCTCAGGGACGAGCGGGAAACCGCTGGTCTGCCGGAGATCTACGCCCGTAGTCCCCGGCTCGGCGGAGATCTGCCACTCTAGTGGCTTGTCCTCGCCCCCCACCCTGTTTCCACCAGCGCGTTCCCTCTGCCGGGCTAACGCCCGGCAGACGCTGAATACCGATCAGTAGCTTGTGCTACCAGTCGCGATCCGACTTCGACGGGGTGCCGAACTTCCGTACGGCGTAGATGAGTCCGGCCACCAGCGCGACGAACAGCAGCACCTTGAACAGCAGGCCGATCACGAAGGTGAGGACGCTCGTGATGAATCCGCCGAAGACAAGCAGGACCAGGGCGGGTATCGCGATCCACTTCACCCACCACGGCAGCCCCGCGAGAATCTCCTGTACGGCCATGGCTCTCTCCTTCGCTCTCGACGCCCCGTCCGGAACCCTCTGTCCCCGACACCTCAAGGCTAGGCGGGGACCCCAGCCCGACGGGGCCTCGGAGGCCCGGGCTCTCCCCTGATCCAACCCCTAGGGGAACCAGGGGTTCAGCCCCGAGAGCCGGGGGTCCGGCCCCGGCGGCGGAGCGCCGGGAGAACCGTCACGCCTCCGGCGGCGAGAAGACCACCAGGACCCGCAGGTCCTCGCTGATGTGGTGGAAGCGGTGCGGCACCCCGGCCGGCACGTAGACCACGCTGCCCCGGGCCACCTGCGTCGTCTCGTCCCCGACGGTGATCGCCGCCCGCCCGGACACCACGAAGTACACCTCGTCCTGACCGTGCGGCGACTGCGGGTCCAGCTCACCCGCGTCGAGCGCGTACAGCCCCACCGACATGTTCCGTTCGCGCAGGAACTGGAGGTACGCCCCCTGATTGGCGAGGCGCTCCGCCTCGAGATCGTCCAGCCGGAATGCCTTCACTGCCGTTCGCCCCTGCCCTTTGCCCGATCGTCTCTGCCACGATCAGACACATGAAGAATTTCGTAGTCAAGACGCTCGCCAACGCGGGCGCCCTCGCGGTGGCCATCTGGCTCTTCGAAGGCATCACGCTGACCGGTGACGACGAGATCACGGGCAAGGCGATCGTCAGCCTGCTGCTCGTCGCCCTCGTCTTCGGTCTCGTCAACTTCCTGGTCAAGCCGATCGTGAAGCTGCTGACGCTGCCCCTCTTCATCCTGACCCTCGGCCTGATCACCCTGGTGGTCAACGCCCTGATGCTGCTGCTCACCTCGTGGCTGGCCGAGCAGTTCGACCTCAGCTTCCACGTGGACGGCTTCTGGACCGCCGTCGCCGGCGGCCTGATCATCTCCGTCGTCTCGTGGGCGCTCAACGTGCTCCTCCCGGACGGCGACTGAGCCACCGCCATGACCTACCGCGTCTGCTTCGTCTGCACCGGCAACATCTGCCGCTCCCCGATGGCCGAGCACGTCTTCCGCGCGCGCGTGGAGGAGGCCGGCCTCGGCGGGGCGGTCGAGGTGGACAGCGCGGGCACCGGCGGCTGGCACGAGGGCGCCGCGGCGGATCCGCGCACCGTCGCCGTCCTGGAGGAGCACGGCTACACCTCCGCCCACACCGCCCGGCAGTTCCGCGCCTCCTGGTTCCCCGCCCTCGATCTGGTGATCGCGCTCGACGAGGGCCACGTCAGGGAACTCCGCCGCCTCGCCCGTACCCCCGACGAGGTGGCGAAGATCCGGCTGCTCCGCTCGTACGACCCCGCCGCGGGGGACGCGCTGGACGTCCCCGATCCTTACTACGGCGGGCGCGAGGGCTTCGAGGAATGTCTGGAGATGGCCGAGGCCGCGAGCGAGGGACTCCTCGCCGTCGTCCGCGCCGGACTTCGGGGGGACGAAATCGAGGAAAGGACCCCGTGAACCCGTTGAGCCCTCAGGAACAGCACCACCCCGGCGAGGGGCCCGGCGACGGGACGCTCGCCGTGCGGGCCGGACTGCCCGAGCCCGTGAAGCACGAGCCGACCCTGCCGGGACCGGTCTTCGCCGCCCACTTCCACCTGCCGGGCGAGCCCACCGGCCCGTACACCTACGGCCGCGACGAGAACCCGACCTGGACCCATCTGGAACGGGCCATCGGCACCCTGGAGGCGCCCGCGGAGGCCGGCGTCGAGACCGTGGTCTTCGCCTCCGGCATGGCCGCCATCTCCGCCGTGCTCCTCTCCCAGCTCTCCGCCGGCGACGCCGTCGTCCTGCCGACCGACGGCTACCAGGCGCTGCCGCTCCTCCACGAACAGCTGCGCGCGTACGGGATCGAGGTGCGCACCGCCCCAACCGGTGGCGACGCCCAGCTCGACGTGCTCGACGGCGCCAAGCTGCTGTGGATCGAGACCCCGTCCAACCCCGGCCTCGACGTCTGCGACATCCGCCGGCTGGTCCGCGTGGCACACGCCGGCGGCGCGCTCGTCGCCGTCGACAACACCCTCGCCACCCCGCTCGGCCAGCGACCGCTCGAACTGGGCGCGGACTTCTCGGTGGCCAGCGACACCAAGGGCATGACCGGCCACGGCGATGTGCTGCTCGGCCACGTCAGCTGCCGCGACCCGCGGCGGGCCGCGGAGGTACGGCGCTGGCGCAAGATCGTCGGCGCGATCCCGGGGCCCATGGAGGCCTGGCTCGCCCACCGCTCGCTCGCCACCCTCCAGCTGCGGATCGACCGCCAGTGCGCCACCGCCCTGGAACTCGCCCGGGTCCTGGCCGAGCACCCCGACGTGTCCGGGCTCCGCTACCCCGGGCTCCCGGAGGACCCCTCGCACGCGATCGCCTCCCGGCAGATGCGCCGCTTCGGCTCGGTGGTCTCCTTCGAACTCGCCGACCGCGCGAGGGCCGAACGCTTCCTGGACGAACTGCGCCTGGTCGACGACGCCACCAGCTTCGGCGGGGTGCGCTCCTCGGCCGAGCGACGCGGACGCTGGGGCGGGGACGCCGTCGCGGAGGGCTTCGTCCGCTTCTCGGTCGGTGCCGAGGACCCGGAAGACCTGATCACCGACGTGCTGCGGGCGCTCGACGCGGCCCGCAAGGCCGTCGGCTAGCCGCCCGGCCCGAAGCGGCCCCGGAACCGGTCCGACCGCGCCCGTGCGTCACGGTGCGCCGGGCCGGTTCCGGATCGTGGGGGAGCGGTGAGTTTCAGCCCGGCTGGAACGGGCCATTTTCTTCCCATGACCGAACGGCCCGTGGTCAAGCGCACCGCACGCGCCATCCTGCTCGACGGAGACGACCTCATCCTCATCAAGCGCACCAAGCCGGGGATGGATCCGTACTGGCTCACGCCCGGTGGCGGCGTCGAGCCCTCCGACTCCACCGTCGTCGAGGCCCTGCACCGCGAGGTGCACGAGGAGCTCGGCGCCAAGATCGTCGATGTGGTCCCCTGTTTCGTCGACACCGTCGAGCACATCGTCGACGGCGGGGTCTCCGGCGTGAAGGTCCAGCACTTCTTCGTCTGCCGGCTGGAGTCGATGGACCTCAGGCTGCGGCACGGTCCCGAGATCGACGAACCGGTCGGCGAGTACGAGATCGTCCGGGTGCCCTTCAGCCGCGTGGGGATCGCCGCCGTCCACCTGGTGCCGCTCTCACTGCGCCACTACCTCGACGGCAACATCGAGGGCGTTCGCGCCATGCACGCCCCCGACCTCGGCTGACCCGGCCCCCATCGCGGCGAGCTCCGTCAGGAAGTCATGGCGGATCCGCTCGGAGGGGACCCCCGAGCCGCGGAGCACGTCGACGCCCTCCCGCACCATGCCGAGCGGGCCCGAGAGATAGGCGTCCCGCTCGGTCCAGGGGCCGGCCTCGCGGACCGCCTGCGGCAACGGCCCCTGCGCCTCGGTGACCGGGTGGACGGCGAGCCACGGGAAGGTCCGTTGGAGCCGCAGCAGGGTGTCCATGTCGTAGAGGTCGTGGCCGCTGCGGGCGCCGTAGAACACATCGACCTGCCGACGGTCGCCGTGCTCGGCGACGTCCTCCACCAGGGCCCTGATCGGCGCGATGCCGGTCCCACCACCCAGGCAGAGCAGCCCCGTGTCGGTGGCGTGATCGACCGTCATGGAGCCGGCCGGCGGACCGAGCCGGAGCACGTCCCCCGGCCGGGCCCGATGGACCAGCGCGTGGGAGACCCAGCCGGCCGGGACGGCCTTCACGTGGAGGGTGAGCAGTCCGTCCGGCCGGGGCGCCGAGGCGAAGGAGTAGTGCCGCCAGACCCTCGGCCACCAGGGCGTCTCCAGCGTGGTGAACTGCCCGGCCAGGAACGGATACGGCGCGTCCGGCCGCAGGGTGAGCACGGCGATGTCGGGGGTCCGCAGGTCGTGCGAGACCACCTCGGCCTGCCACCAGGCGGGCGCCTTCGTCTCGTCCTCGGCGGCCGCGTCGATCATGAGCTGCGAGATCGCCGTGTACGCCCGGACCCAGGCCGCTTCGGTCTCCCCGTCCCAGCTCCGCTCCGCGTACCGTGCGAGCGCGCCGATCAGAGCCTCGCCGACCGCCGGATAGTGGGCCGCCTCGACGCCGTACTTCCGGTGGCCGCGGCCGAGATGCCCCAGGTACTCGACGAGGAAGGCGCTGTCGTCCATCCGCTCGGCGACCGTGAGCAGCGCCTTGAGCAGGCGGTCCCGCTGGGCGTCCATCGCGGCCGGGAACAACTCGCGCAGCGCCGGGGTCCGGATGAAGAGCAGCGCGTAGAAGTACGAGGTCACCTTGTCGGCGACCGGGGCGATCTCCTCGAGAGTGCGGCGGACGAGCACCGCATCGGGAGAGGGATCTGATATTCGGGGCCCCGTCCCGCCCGTCGTGCTGGTCGGACCATCCATCATGTGCCTCGCCTCACGCAGCCGGCTTCCGTGCTCGCAGCATGGCGGCCGGGGGAGGGGCTTCGGGCGGAAAGCGGTGTTCTCGGGCCAAAGGACCGGGTTGCGGACTAGGCTCCACTCTTTCGGCGCGCGCGGGTGTTTCACGTGAAACACCGACGGAAAACCCCTGGACGGAAGATCACCCCGTCGGAGAGCCTGGCCGTCATGCCGATCTCCCCCACCGCCCTCGCCCAGCTCCCGGTCCGGCGCCTCGACACCACCGACCTCCTGGCCTGCGCCGACCTCTCCGAGAACCGCGGTTGGCCCCGCGAGGAACACAAGTGGGGCCTGCTCCTCGCCGCGGGCACCGGATACGGCATCGACGACCCGGACGGCGACGGGCTGCTCACCTGCTGCGTGGTCACCTCCTACGGCCCCGACCTCGCGTCCATCGGCATGGTGCTGGTCGCCGAGCGCTACGCCCGGCAGGGTGTGGGGCGCCGGCTGATGCGGTACGTCATGGAGCAGGCGGGGGAGACCCCGCTGGCGCTCTACGCCACCCCCAACGGGCAGCCGCTCTACGAAGGACTCGGCTTCACCGAGATCGGCCGCTCCGCGATGGTGAAGGGGCACTTCTCCGGCGTCGGGCCCACGCCGCGGATCACGGTCCGTCCCGCCACCGCCGACGACCTCCAGGAAGTCCTCCGCCTCGACCACGAGATCTTCGGCCTCGACCGCACCCCGCTCATCACCCGCCTTCCGGCCTTCGCCGACCATCTGCGGGTCGCTGTCGAGGACGAGGCGATCACCGGCTTCGCCGCCGCCTGGCCCAACATGGACACCCATGTCGTCGGCCCGCTGATCGCCCGTGACACCGCCACCGCCCAGGCGCTCGTCGCCTCGCTGGCCGCCGCCACGGACCGTCCGCTCCGCACCGACGTCGACGTCCGCCACACCGAGCTGCTGGGCTGGCTCAAGGAGAACGGCCTCGTCACGATCGCCGACAACGCGATGATGCTCCGCTCCGCCCCGGCCCTCCCCGGCGACGCCACCCGGCGCTTCGCCCCGCTGACCGTCGCGGCGGGCTGAGCTTCCCGCCACGGGAGAGCACGAAAGAGAGGGCCGTAATAGTTGCACACGCGCACTATTGCGGCCCATCGACTACCCTGGATCCGAGCAACCCACCGGCGAGGACAGGACAAGGAGAGATCATGACCGCGACGGACCCCGCCCTCACGGCACTCGCGCAGCGCTGGTGCGCCCTCTCCCTGCTGCACGGCCGCATCGAGTCGCACATCGAGCGCGCGCTGGAGTCCGGCCACGGTCTGAGCGCCCGCGAGTACTCGCTGCTCGACGTGCTGAGCCGCCAGCACGACGGCCCCGGCGGGCACCTCCAGATGAAGCAGGTCGCCGACGCCGTCGTCCTCAGCCAGAGCGCCACGACCCGCCTGGTCACGCGCCTGGAGGACCGGGGCCTGCTCACCCGCTACCTCTGCGCGACCGACCGGCGCGGCATCTACACCGATGTCACCGAGGCCGGCCAGAAGCTCCTGGACGAGGCCCGCCCCACCAACGACGGGGCCCTGCGCGAGGCCCTGGACGAAGCCGCGAAGAACCCCGAGCTGGCCCCCCTGGTCGGCGTCCTCGAAGGCGAGACCGCCGCCGTCTGACGGCCGCCCTTCGGCGTCCGCCTCCGGGCCGTACCCTGCGGGCATGAGCGATCTTGAGATCCGTCCCGCCACCGCGGAGGATGTGCCCGCGATCGTCGCGATGCTCGCCGACGACCCCCTCGGCGCCCAGCGCGAGTCCCCGGACGACCCGGCGCCGTACCTCGCCGCCTTCACCCGTCTCGCGGGCGACCCGAACCAGCACCTCGTCGTGGCCACACGTGACGGAAACGTCGTCGGCACGCTTCAGCTGACGATCGTCCCCGGGCTCTCCCGGCGCGGTGCCACCCGCTCGATCATCGAGGGGGTACGGATCCACTCCGAGGAGCGCGGCAGCGGTCTGGGAACCCGACTCATCGAGTGGGCCGTCGAGGAGTCCCGCCGCCTGGAGTGTGTCCTGGTCCAGCTGACCTCCGACGTCACCCGCACCGACGCTCACCGCTTCTACGAGCGGCTCGGCTTCGAGGCGAGCCACGTGGGGTTCAAGCTGGCCCTCTGACCTCTCCGAGGATGGCCCGTGTTTCACGTGAAACACGGGCCATCACGTCCCACGGGGGTGTCAGAGTCCCCGCCACCCCTTCTCGTCCACCCCGCCCGGGACCGCGTCCCCGGGCTCGTACGGCTCCCGGGTGAAGACGAAGGAGCCGAGGTCGAGGTGGCTGACGCTGCCGTCGGGGCGGCGCACCACGCGCAGCCTCTCCCCCGCGTAGTAACCGTCGACCCCGATCCAGCCGCCCTCCGGCAGCGCCTGGAAGCGGGCACGCCGGCCGGGGCCGCGCAGGGGTTCCAGGACCACCCCGCGCTCCGCGCCGAGTCGCAGCCCGAAGGAGTACGTCCCCCAGTACCAGGGACCGGTGAGCGCCAGCAGTTCCTGGTCCACCTCCGCCTCGGGCAGCGGCCGCCACGGCTCGGGGAACCGCGGCTCCGCCTCCGCCACGATCCGTACGAGGTCGGTGGCGACGAGCCCGGGCAGCGGACCGCTCGTGGCGTTGGCGAGGGCCACACCGACCAAGCCCTCCTCGACGTCCACCCAGAGGCCGGCGACGAAGCCCGGCAGCGAGCCGCCGTGCCCGATGAGGGTGCCGCTCTCCTTGTGGGCCACCTGGAGGCCGAGGCCGTACCCCATCAGCGGGTCGCCGACGGCCGGCGGCCCCACGGGCACCCGCATCTCGGCGACGGAGGAGGCGCTCAGCACCCGCTCGTCGCCCTCCGCGAGGAAGACGCCGAACCGGCAGAGGTCGGCGGCCGTCGACCACAGCCGGCCGGCCGCGCCCATCACGCCCAGGTCCTCGGAGGGCTCGGGAAGCATCACATCGGCCCAGGGGTGCACCGCCCAGCCCCCGGCATGCGGGGCGACCGGCTCCCCCGTCGTCCGGTGCATGCCCAGCGGCTCCAGGATCTCGGTGCGCAGCGCCTCCTCCCAGGAGACCCCGCGCACCGCCTCGACCAGCGCACCGAGCAGGGTGTATCCGGGGTTGGAGTAGTGGAAGGTGCGGCCCGCCGGGTGGAGCACGGGCGTCTCCCCCAGCACGTCGGAGAGCTCGGGCCGCGAGGACCCGGGCGTCCTCTCCCACCAGGGCGACGGGGTCTCCGCCGCGAGTCCGGCGGTGTGACCGAGCAGCTGGACGATGGTCGCCTCGCCCACCCCGGTGCCGGGCAGGTGCTTCTCCAGCGGGTCGTCGAGACCGAGCAGCCCCTCGTCACGCAGCCTCAGGACGAGGACGGCGGTGAACACCTTGGTGATCGAGCCGATCCGGTACTGCGTGTCGGCGTCCGGGGCGTGCCCGTCCACGCAGCTGCGGGAACCGCTCCAGACCATCGCTCCCCCACGGGCGACGGCGCCCACGAACGACGGCGCGCGGCCCTCGCTCTGGGCGCGGGCCACGCGATGCAGCAGGGAACGTTCGGTGGTGGGCAGCAGGGCTTCGAAGTCTGAGGTCATGCGGACGATCATGCCCCGGCGCCCCGCCCCGGCACGATCAGGTTTGTGCCATGTCCACGAAGCGCGAGTAGTGGCCCTGGAAGGCGACGGTGATGGTGGCCGTGGGGCCGTTACGGTGCTTGCCGACGATGATGTCGGCCTCGCCCGCGCGCGGGGACTCCTTCTCGTAGGCGTCCTCGCGGTGGAGCAGGATGACCATGTCGGCGTCCTGCTCGATGGAGCCGGACTCTCGGAGGTCGGAGACCATCGGCTTCTTGTCGGTGCGCTGCTCGGGACCACGGTTCAGCTGGGAGAGCGCGATCACCGGAAGCTCCAGCTCCTTGGCGAGGAGCTTGAGGTTACGCGACATGTCGGAGACCTCCTGCTGACGGCTCTCCTGCCGCTTGGAGCCACCGGACTGCATCAGCTGGAGGTAGTCGATGATCACCAGCTTCAGGCCGTTGCGCTGCTTGAGCCGGCGGCACTTGGCGCGGATCTCCATCATCGACAGGTTCGGGGAGTCGTCGATGTAGAGCGGCGCCTGGGAGACGTCGGGCATGCGGCGGGCGAGCCGGGTCCAGTCCTCGTCGGTCATCGTGCCGGAGCGCATGTGGTGCAGGGCGACCCGGGCCTCGGCCGACAGCAGACGCATCGCGATCTCGTTGCGGCCCATTTCGAGGGAGAAGATGACGCTGGGCAGGTTGTGCTTGATCGAGGCGGCGCGCGCGAAGTCCAGGGCGAGTGTCGACTTACCCATGGCGGGGCGGGCCGCGATGATGATCATCTGTCCGGGGTGGAGCCCGTTGGTGAGCGAGTCGAGGTCGCTGAAGCCGGTGGGCACACCGGTCATCTCGCCGCTGCGGGAGCCGATCGCCTCGATCTCGTCGAGCGCGCCTTCCATGATGTCGCCGAGCGGCAGATAGTCCTCGGTGGTCCGCTGCTCGGTGACCTTGTAGATCTCCGCCTGGGCCGAGTTCACGATCTCGTCGACGTCGCCGTCGGCCGCGTAACCCATCTGCGTGATCTTGGTACCGGCCTCGACGAGCCGTCGCAGCACGGCCCGCTCGTGGACGATCTCCGCGTAGTACGAGGCGTTCGCCGCGGTCGGCACCGACTGGACGAGGGTGTGGAGATAGGAGGCGCCGCCGACCCGGTTGATCTCGCCGCGCTTGGTGAGCTCGGCGCCGACCGTGATGGGGTCGGCGGGCTCGCCCTTGGCGTAGAGGTCGAGGATCGCGCCGAAGACGGTCTCGTGCGCGGGCTTGTAGAAGTCGTGGCCCTTGATGATCTCCACGACGTCGGCGATGGCGTCCTTGGAGAGCAGCATGCCGCCGAGCACGGACTGCTCGGCGTCGAGGTCCTGCGGGGGGACCCGTTCGAAGCCGGAGAGTCCGCCGTCCCAGGGGCCGTCGCTGCCGCGCTCGTGCTGTTCCTCACGGCCCCGGCCGCGACCGCGGCCCTCGCCACGACCCTCGCCGCGCCCTTCGCCCCGGGTGCGGACGGGCAGCCGGTCGCTCGGTCCGCCGTCTGCCCAAGGGTCGTCCATGGGCTCGGGAACGCTCACCCGCCACCTCTTCCCGTCCGCTCAGCGGACCTTGCCGCGCCACTCCTTCTTACGCCACGGCCTTGATCAAAGAGTGGCTTTGCGTCCGGTTCTGGCGCGTCGGGCGCCGGTCCACGGTAGGCCCGCGAGGGGCATCAGCCAATCTGGTTATCCACAGGCTCTGTGGGTGAAGCCCACAATGCTGTGGATAAGCCGCCGGATCCTGTGCACGGACCGGGGGACAGCCATGTGGACAAACTCATAACCCCCTCCCCGTTACGGCTCTGACCTGCACCTTTTCCATCCACGGGCTGTGGGGGAGAAAAACTTTTGCGCCAGGGCCCCGATCAGAACAAACAGCCCACACCCGAAGCCCCGCTCCCCCGAAAAGTAAGGACTGCTATTGCATTGCATCTCTTACCTGTGGACGATTAGATTGGCTCCATGACCCAGGCCCCCACGAGCTCCAAGGTCGCACTGCGCCGACACGACCGCGAGATCCTCTCGCTCGCCCTCCCGGCCTTCGGCGCCCTCGTCGCCGAACCGCTCTTCCTCATGGTGGACAGTGCCATCGTGGGGCACCTCGGCACCCCTCAGCTCGCGGGCCTCGCCATCGCCGGAGCCCTGCTCTCCACCTTCGTCAGCGTCTTCGTCTTCCTCGCCTACGCCACCACGGCCGCCGTCTCCCGGCGGGTCGGCGCCGGCGATCTGCCCTCCGCCCTCCGGCAGGGCATCGACGGCATCTGGCTGGGCCTGATCCTCGGTCTCGCCGTCGTCGCGGTCGCCCTGCCCACGGCGCCCTGGCTGGTCGAGGTCTTCGGCGCATCCGACACCGCGGCCCCCTACGCCACCACGTATCTGCGGATCTCCCTCCTGGGCATCCCCGCGATGCTGATCGTCCTGGCCGCCACCGGTGTCCTGCGCGGCCTCCAGGACACCCGCACCCCGCTCTACGTGGCCGTCGGCGGCTTCGCGGTCAACGGCGCCCTCAACCTCGGTCTGGTCTACGGCGCCGGGCTCGGCATCGCGGGCTCCGCCTGGGGCACCGTCATCGCCCAGTGCGGCATGGCCGCCGCGTACCTCGTCGTGGTCGTCCGTGGCGCCCGGCGTCACGGCGCCTCGCTTCGGCCCGACGCCGCCGGCATCCGGGCCTCGGCCCAGGCCGGCGTCCCGCTCCTGGTCCGTACGCTCTCGCTGCGCGCCGTCCTGATGATCGCCACCGCCGTCGCCGCCCGCCTGGGTGACACCGAGGTCGCGGCCCACCAGATCATCCTCTCGCTGTGGAGCCTGATGGCCTTCGCCCTGGACGCCATCGCCATCGCCGGCCAGGCGATCATCGGCCGCTACCTGGGCGCCGAAGACGCCGAGGGGGCCCGCCAGGTCTGCCGACGGATGGTCCAGTGGGGCGTGGTCTCCGGGGTGGTCCTCGGAGTGCTGCTCGTCCTCGCCCGCCCGCTGTTCATCCCGCTCTTCACCAGCGACCCTGCCGTCCAGTCCACCCTGTTGCCGGCCCTGCTCGTCGTGGCACTCTCCCAGCCGGTCTCCGGGGTCGTCTTCGTCCTCGACGGCGTCCTCATGGGCGCGGGCGACGGCCCCTATCTCGCCTGGGCGATGCTGCTCACCCTGGTGGTCTTCGCGCCCGTCGCCCTGCTCGTGCCGGTCTTCGACGGTGGGCTGACCGCGCTCTGGTGGGCGATGACGCTGATGATGGTGGTCCGGATGGCCACGCTCTGGTACCGGATGCGCTCCGGCCGCTGGATCGTCACGGGCGCCACCCGCTGACCGAGGGCGGTGTTCCACGTGAAACGCCGCAAACGGACGCAAGCGCGTGTTTCACGTGAAACAGCGGAAGGGCCGCGCCCCGTGAGGGGTACGGCCCTTCCTTCTGCGCGAGCGCAGAACTGCTGAGCGCAGCGTTACGCGGCAACGACCTCGATGCCGAGCTTCGCGGCAACCTCGGGGTGCAGACGCACGAGCACCTGGTGCGAGCCCAGGGTCTTGATCGGCGAGCCGAGCTCGACGCGACGCTTGTCGACCTCGGGGCCACCGGCGGTCTTGATCGCCGAGGCGACGTCGGCCGGGGTCACGGAGCCGAAGAGACGGCCGGCGTCGCCGGAGCGAACGGCCAGACGGACCTTCGTGCCCTCGAGCTTGGCCTTGATCTCGTTGGCCTGCTCGATGGTCGCGATCTCGTGGATCTTGCGGGCGCGGCGGATCTGCGCCACGTCCTTCTCGCCACCCTTGGTCCAGCGGAGCGCGAAGCCGCGCGGGACCAGGTAGTTGCGAGCGTAGCCGTCCTTGACCTCGACGACGTCGCCGGCCGCACCGAGGCCGGAGACTTCCTGGGTGAGGATGATCTTCATTTTTCGGTCACCCTTCCCTTATCGCGCGGTGGACGTGTAGGGCAGCAGCGCCATCTCACGGCTGTTCTTGACGGCCGTGGCGACGTCACGCTGGTGCTGCGTGCAGTTGCCGGTCACGCGGCGGGCACGGATCTTGCCGCGGTCGGAAATGAACTTCCGCAGCATGTTCGTGTCCTTGTAGTCCACGTACGCGGTCTTGTCCTTGCAGAACGCGCAGACCTTCTTCTTAGGCTTGCGCACAGGCGGCTTCGCCATGGTGTTTCTCCTGTGTGATCAAGAAGTGTGGGGTACGAGCTGCTTCCGGGGCCAGGCCCTAGAAGGGAGGCTCGTCCGAGTAGCCGCCGCCGGAGTTGCCACCCCAGCCGCCGCCGGCCTGCTGGCCGCCGGAGGAGGAGCCGCCGGAGGAAGAGCCGCCGGAGGCCCAGGGGTCGTCGGAGGGAGCTCCGCCGCCGCCCTGCTGGCCGCCGCCGGAGTTTCCACCCCAGCCGCCGCCACCCTGCTGGCCACCGCCACCGCCGCCGCCGAAGCCGCCGCCGCCACCCTGACCACCGCGGCCGGTGGTCTTGGTGACCTTGGCCGTGGCGTTACGCAGGCTGGGACCGACTTCCTCGACATCCAGCTCGAAGACCGTGCGCTTGACGCCCTGGTTGTCCTCGTACGACCGCTGCTTCAGACGGCCCTGCACGACGACGCGCATGCCGCGCTGAAGGGACTCGGCGACGTTCTCCGCCGCCTGGCGCCAGACCGAGCAGGTCAGGAAGAGGCTCTCGCCGTCCTTCCACTCGTTGGTCTGACGGTCGAAGGTGCGGGGAGTGGACGCGACGCGGAACTTCGCGACCGCCGCACCGGACGGGGTGAAGCGCAGCTCGGGGTCGTCGACGAGATTGCCGACGACCGTGATGACGGTCTCGCCTGCCATGGGTGAACCTCTCGGCGGGATTGCTTCTGGCTGCTTGCTGCTACTCGGACCCGATTACCTCTGAGCGGAAGCTCAGTGGGTCTCGGGGCGGAGGACCTTGGTCCGGAGGACCGACTCGTTCAGGTTCATCTGGCGGTCGAGCTCCTTGACGACCGCAGGCTCGGCCTGCAGGTCGATGACCGAGTAGATGCCCTCGGGCTTCTTCTTGATCTCGTAGGCGAGACGACGACGGCCCCAGGTGTCGACCTTCTCGACCTTTCCGTTGCCCTCACGGACGACGGAGAGGAAGTTCTCGATCAGCGGGGAGACAGCGCGCTCCTCGAGATCGGGGTCGAGGATGACCATCACCTCGTAGTGACGCATGTGGAACCCACCTCCTTTGGACTCAGCGGCCACGGTCGTTCCGTGGCAGGAGGGTCGTGATGCGTGAGCGACGGCGTCCTTACTGGAAGGACCAGGGCAGACACCGGCGCAGACCGTACAGAGTACCTGCACATCGCCTTGCGGTTGAAATCCGGCGGGGTGGGGACGCAATCTGTACACATCGGACGTCGGCGGCGCTAGGATGCGCCGCCCTCCGCACGGCACGCCAGGAGGTGCCCCATGGCACAGGCAATGCGACCCGACCCCGGCCATTCCCTCTTCGCGACGGACGGCAAGCCGCATCCGCTCCAGGACACCCTGCTCGCGGTGACCCTGGTGCTCGGCATCCTGTCCTTCGTCACGGCGCAGTTCCACAGCCTGCATCTGCTCAGCTCGTGGTCGGGCCTGATCGGCATCCTGACCGGGGCCTACGGACAGTTCATCTCCGTCACCACCCGCGAACGCTTCTTCCTGATCATCGGCCTCGGCGCCTCGGCCGTCGGCTTCTACCTCGGCATGGCCCACGGAGGGCTCTTCGGCGGCGTCTGAGCCGACGCCGGGCACGTCAAGGGCCCACGCGGCCCTCCGGGGCGCTCCTTGGTCGCAGTAGGCTTCGGCGCGAGAGCCGGAGCCCCTGACCGATGGGGACACACCTGCCGAGGAGCGCCCCGCATGAGCCTGACCCTGAGGACCATCAGCCGAGAGCAGCATCTGGCGTACATCCAGACCCTGCCCGGCGCGAGCCACTGCCAGGTCCCGGCGTGGGCGGACGTGAAGACCGAGTGGCGCTCGGAGAACCTCGGCTGGTTCGACAAGAACGGCGAGCTCGTCGGCGTCGGTCTGGTCCTCTACCGTCAGCTCCCCAAGCTCAAGCGCTACCTGGCCTACCTCCCCGAGGGTCCGGTCATCAACTGGCACGCCCCCAACCTCGACGAGTGGCTCCAGCCGATGCTGGCCCACCTCAAGCAGCAGGGCGCCTTCTCCGTGAAGATGGGCCCGCCGGTCGTCATCCGCCGCTGGGACTCGGCCGCGATCAAGTCCGGCATCCAGGACCCGGACGTGAAGCGCCTGAAGGACGTCCAGGCCACCGAGGTCGAGGCGCGCGCCTTCGAGGTCGCCGACCGGCTGCGGCGGATGGGCTGGCAGCAGGCCGAGGACGGCGGCGCCGGCTTCGGCGACGTGCAGCCGCGCTACGTCTTCCAGGTCCCGCTGGCGAACCGCTCGCTCGACGACGTCCTCAAGGGCTTCAACCAGCTGTGGCGCCGCAACATCAAGAAGGCCGAGAAGGCCGGCGTCGAGGTCGTCCAGGGCGGTTACGAGGACCTCGCCGAGTGGCAGCGCCTGTACGAGATCACCGCGGTCCGCGACAAGTTCCGGCCGCGCCCGCTCTCGTACTTCCAGCGCATGTGGACGGTCCTCAACAACGAGGACCCCAACCGGATGCGCCTCTACTTCGCCCGCCACAACGGCGTGAACCTCTCCGCGGCGACCATGCTCGTCGTCGGCGGCCACGTCTGGTACTCCTACGGCGCCTCCGACAACATCGGCCGCGAGGTCCGGCCGTCCAACGCCATGCAGTGGCGGATGCTCCGCGACGCGTACGCGATGGGCGCCACCGTCTACGACCTGCGCGGCATCTCGGACTCGCTCGACGAGACCGACCACCTCTTCGGTCTGATCCAGTTCAAGGTCGGCACCGGCGGCGAGGCCGTGGAGTACGTCGGCGAGTGGGACTTCCCGCTGAACAAGCTCCTGCACAAGGCGCTCGACATCTACATGTCGCGCCGCTGACGCTCCGCGCGGGCCTTGCGTAACCTCGTAGTTCCACGAGTCCCGTACACACCTGCGAAACCCCCCACCGCAGCCATCAGAAAGGTTCCGGGCCGGCCATGGCGCTCTCCCTCTACGTCGACACCGCTCGCTGGCGGGCGCACCAGAAGACCGTGATCGACCAGTTCCCGGGTCTGATCCCGGTCTGCAAGGGCAACGGCTACGGCTTCGGCCACGAGCGCCTCGCCGAGGAGGCGGCCCGCTTCGGCGCCGACATGCTCGCGGTGGGGACCACGTACGAGGCCGCGAGGATCAAGGACTGGTTCGGCGGCGACCTGCTGGTCCTCACCCCGTTCCGGCGGGGCGAGGAGCCGGTGCCGCTGCCGGACCGGGTCATCCGCTCCGTCTCCTCCGTGGACGGCGTGCACGCCCTGGTCGGCGCCCGGGTCGTCATCGAGGTCATGAGCTCGATGAAGCGGCACGGCGTCCGCGAGGAGGAGCTCGCGATGCTGGCCTCCGCGATCGAGGACGTACGGCTGGAGGGCTTCGCCCTGCACCTGCCGCTGGACCGCCCGGACGGCACGGACGCCGTCGAGGAGGTCATCGCCTGGATGGACCGGCTGCGCGCCGCCCGGCTGCCGCTGCACACCATGTTCGTGAGCCACCTGCGGGCCGAGGAGCAGGCCCGGCTCCAGCAGCAGTTCCCGCAGACCCGCTTCCGGGCCCGGATCGGGACCCGGCTCTGGCTGGGCGACCACGAGGCCACCGAGTACCGCGGTTCGGTCCTGGACGTCACCCGGGTCGCCAAGGGCGACCGCTTCGGCTATCGCCAGCAGAAGGCCGCCTCGGACGGCTGGCTGGTCGTGGTCGCCGGCGGCACCTCGCACGGCGTGGGCCTGGAGGCCCCGAAGGCGATGCACGGCGTGATGCCGCGCGCCAAGGGCGTGGCCCGGGCCGGTCTGGCCACGGTCAACAGGAACCTGTCGCCGTTCGTCTGGGCGGGCAAGCAGCGGTGGTTCGCCGAGCCTCCGCACATGCAGGTGTCGATCCTCTTCGTGCCGGCCGACGCCCAGGAGCCGCAGGTCGGCGACGAGCTGGTGGCGCACCTGCGCCACACCACGACGCAGTTCGACCGGCTCGTCGAGCGCTGAGCCCCGGGCCGGCCGTACGGTCGCGCCCCGCGGTCACCCCCGGGAGCCCTCGGCCCCGGGGGTTCCCCATGTCACGAGGAGTTCCTGCTCGCCGGCCTCGGGCACGGGGGCCGCGTGCCGGGCCGGCCGGGCGGCCCTGCCCACCACGAACACGTCCTCGGCACCGTCCAGGACGCCGCCCGAGGGGTCGTCGGCGCCGTCCCTGCGGACCGGGTCCTTCTCCGGCGCCAGGATGTCCCGTACGACCACGGCGCACAGGTACAGCGTGCCGAGCAAGTGCAGCACGATCGCGAAGTGGTAGCCGTCCAGCGGCAGTCCCTGCTTGTTGCCGCTGCCGGTGAACGCGAGGTACATCCAGATCCCGAGGTAGTACAGGACCTCGCAGGACTGCCAGATCAGGAAGTCGCGCCAGCGCGGCCGGGCGAGCGCGGCGAGCGGCACCAGCCAGAGCACGTACTGCGGCGAGTAGACCTTGTTCGTGAGGACGAACGCGGCGACCATCAGGAACGCCAGCTGGGCCAGCCGGGGGCGGCGGGGCGCGGTGAAGGCCAGCCAGGCGAGCCCTCCCGCGGCCAGCAGCAGGAGCAGGAGCGCGTACAGGTTGGCCCGCTCGGGCGGGATGGTCTCCCCGGCGCGCTGGCTGACGAGCAGCCAGACCGAGCCGAAGTCCACGTTCCGGTCGCGGCTGAAGAGGTAGAACTGCTTCCAGCCCTCGGGCGCGAGGAGCATCACCGGCAGGTTCACCACCAGCCAGGAGCCCATCGCGCCGAGCAGCGCGGTGCCGAAGGCGCGCATCCTCCCGGCCCGCCGGCAGAGCAGCAGCAGCGGCCACAGCAGCAGCACCGGGTAGAACTTGGCGGCGACGGCGAGGCCCAGCAGGATGCCGGCGGCGAGCGGCCGGGAGCGGGCCCACATCAGGATCGCGGCGGCGGTCAGCGCCACCGCCAGCAGGTCCCAGTTGATGGTGGCGGTGAGGGCCACGGCGGGCGCCAGGGCGACCAGCAGACCGTCCCAGGGGCGGTTGCGGTGCGTCCGGGCCACACAGACCGCGAGGACGGCCGCGCAGACCATCAGCAGGCCGGAGTTGACCAGCCAGTACGCCTGCTCGCGGGCCTGGAGGTCCCCGCCGGGCGTCAGCCAGGCCGCGACCTCCATGAAGAGCCCCGTCAGGACGGGGTACTCCAGGAACGGTATGTCGCCGGCGAGCCGGTCGAAGTAGGGCACCAGGCCCTCGGAGAAGCCGCGCCCGGCGAAGAGGTGCGGGATGTCCGAGTAGCAGGCGTGGGTGTACTGGGAGGTGGTGCCGCGGAACCAGGCCCAGTTGTAGCAGGGCAGCTTCTGCACCATGCCGAGGGCGAACATGCCGATGGCCACGAGCGCGATCACCCGCACCGGGGTGAACTGACCGCCCGCGGGCCCGCTGCCGGGCAGGGCGCGGCGGCCGTAGCGCCCGCCGATGAGCTCGCTGCCGGCGGCGGCCACCTCGTCCCGCCGGGTGGGGGCGACGACGGGGGCGGCGACGACGGGGGCGGCGTCGGGGGGGCCGTTCGTCTTCTTCAGGCTCGGCATGGGGGACATCCTGCCGTACGCCCCTGGGAATCCGGTCGCGACCGGGACGGGAATCCGGCTCGCGCCCGGGGCGGGGATCCGGATGCTGCCGGGACGGGGATCCGGCTCCTGCCCGGGACGGGGTTCCGGCTCCTGCCCGGGGTGGGGATCCGGCTGCTCCCCGGAGCGGGGATCCGGCGGGCCTGTGCGGGAGTCATGGGGCGGTCGACGCGGAGGGCCGCCGCGCTCCGTCCCGTACAGCGTGTGTACGGGACGGGCGCGACGGCCCTCGCCTCGCCGGTCGCCCGGCTGTCTGCCGGTCGCCCGGCCGATCGCCTCAGTCGAAGAGGCTGCCGCTTCCGGTGGACCCGTCGGTCGGATCGGTGCCGCCGTTGCCGCCGTTGCCGTTGCCCCCGTTTCCGGGACCGCCCGGATCCGTCGTCGTGTTCGTCGGTGTCGGGTCCGAGGAGCCGCTCGGTGTCGGTTGGGTCGTCCCGCCGGTCCCGCCGTTCGAGTCGCCGCAGTTCCAGCTGTCCCAGATGCTGCAGGTGGTCTTGCCGGGCTTCGGCTCCTTGGTGGTCGGACGTCCGCCGTTGGTGGGCGTCGCCGGGGGAGTCGTCGTCGGAGCGGTGGTGGCCGTCTCGGTCGGCGTCGCCGTCTCGGTCGGGGTCGGGGTGGCCGTCGGGGTGGGCGTGGCGCCACCGCCGTAGACCGCCTCGGCGTCCGCGAGCTTCTCCGGCTTGGGGAACTTCTCGACGGGCAGGTCGGCGACCGCGTCCGTCATGTAGTCGTTCCAGATGCGGGACGGGAAGGACGAACCGTGGATCGCCTTCTGGCCACCCGTGCCGTACATCTCCAGGAACTCGCGGCCTTCCTTGGTCTCGTCGTCGTCGAAGCGGTACATGTCGATCGCCGTCGCGAGCTGCGGGGTGTAGCCGACGAACCAGGCCGACATGTTGTCGTCGGTGGTACCGGTCTTGCCGGCCACGTCACGGCCGGGGATGGCGGCGTTGTTGCCGGTGCCGTCCTTGTCCTCGACGACGCTGCGGAGCACGTCGGTGACGTTGGAGGAGATGGCCGAGGAGAACGCCTGCTTGGAGGCCCCCTCGTGCTTGAAGATGACCTGGCCGCCCTTGACCACCTTGGTGACCGAGTACGGCTCGTTGCGCACGCCCTCGTTGGCGAAGGTGGAGTAGGCGCCGGCCATCCGGATCGCGCTCGGGCTGGAGATGCCGAGCGAGAAGGACGGGACCTCGCCCTTGACCAGGGAGTCGGGGCGCAGACCGGCGTCGACGGCCGCCTGGCGCACCTTGTCGATGCCGACGTCCATGCCCAGCTGCACGAAGGGGGAGTTGGCGGAGACGATCATCGCCCGGCGCAGGCTGATGTTGCCGTAGCTCTGGTTGCCCTCGTTGTTCTGCTTCCACTCCTCCCCGTTCTCGTTGTGCCAGATGTCGCCCTTGTAGGTGCGGACCTTGAGGTCGTCCTTGCCGTTGTAGCGGCTCTTGTCGGGGTCGAGCAGGGTGCGCGTGGAGGCGTCCTGCTGCGCGGGCCCCTCCGGGTCGCGCACGCCGTCCTTCATCGCGGCGGCGAGCACGAAGGGCTTGAACGTCGAACCGACCTGGGCACCGGTGGTGTCGGCGTTGTTGGTGTAGTGCTTGGTCGCGTCCTGGCCGCCGTAGATCGCGATGATGGCGCCGGTCTTGACGTCGACGGAGGCGCCGCCGAACTCGACGTGGGTGTCGTCCTCCGGACGCTTCTTCTCGTCGATGTACTCGTCGTAGACCTTCTTGACCGAGTCCGACATCGCCTGCACCTTCTTCTTGTCGAAGGTGGTGTGGATCTCGTATCCGCCGAGGTTCAGGGCCTCTTCGCTGATGTCGTACTTGCTGCGGAAGTTGGCCTTGGCGGTGGCGACCAGGTAGCCGATCTGGCCGCTCAGCTGCGCGTCCTGCTTGGGCTTCCGGATCTTCGGCAGGGCCGTGTACTTCGCCCGCTCCTCCGCCGTGATCTTCCCGTCCTTGACCATCTCGTCGAGGATCCAGGACCAGCGCTCGGTGAGGCGCACCAGGTTCTTCTGGGGGGTGGCGTTGGGGTCGACCTCGGGGTAACCCGCCGGGTCGTAGTACGTCGCGCCCTTGAGCACGGAGGCGAGGACCGCCGACTCGGAGGCGTTGAGCTTCTTGGCGTCCTTGTCGAAGTACGCGCGGGCGGCTGCCTGGATGCCGTAGGCGTTGCGGCCGTAGTAGGCGGTGTTGAGGTAGCCGGACAGGATGTCGCTCTTCTCGACCTCGTTGCCGACCTTGATGGAGATGAAGAGTTCCTTCACCTTCCGGGACAGGGTCTGCGACTGGTCGTTGAGCAGGCCGTTCTTCACGTACTGCTGGGTGATGGTCGAGCCACCCTGGGTCTCGCCGCCCTTCGCCATGTTCCAGACGGCGCGGCCGATACCCATGGGGTCGACGCCCCAGTCGTCCCGGAAGGTCTTGTTCTCGGCCGAGATCACGGCCTCCTGCATGACCGTCGGGATCTGCTCGATGCCGACGATCTGGCGGTTCTGGCCCGCGCCGGTGGCGACCATGCGGCTGCCGTCCGACCAGTAGTAGATGTTGTTCTGGGAGGTCGCGGTCTCGTCCACCTTCGGGACGACCACCTGCGAGTACGCGATGACAGAGGCGCCCATGAGGAGCGCCGCGAAGAACAGGAACGTACCCGTGACGAGCTTCCAGGACGGCATCCAGCGACGCCAGCCGTCCTTGTCGTGCCGCGGGTAGTCGATCAGCCGCTTCTTGCCCGGCGGACGACCGCCCGGGCCTCCGCCGCGTCCTCCACCGCCGCCCCCTCCGCCGCGGCGTCCGCCGCCGCCGCCGGCGGGACCGTTCGGTCCTCCGGGGCCGGCCGCGGGCGCGCGTCGGCGGCCGCCGCGCTGGGCGGCCCGCCGGGCCTCCGCGCGGCCGCCGTAGGGACGTGCCTCCTCCCCGTGGGAGGAGGGGGACCCGTGGGACCCGGACGACCCGTACGAATCGGACGACCCGTAAGGGGCCGGCGATCCGTACGGGGGAGTCCCGGTACCGGGGTCATGGGCCGGGGCCGACCTGCGGCCCGTCGGCTGCTGGGCGGCGCGTCGTGCCGCCGCGCGGCCGCCCGTCGGCGGCTCCTGCGACGGCATCCTGCGACGGTGCTCGCTCATCGAACGACTACTCCTCGGGCAGGCGCGTACGCCTGGAAGCGGCAGTTGAGTTCCGGTCCCCCCGAAATGCGTACGACCGGAGCCCATCGGAGGCCCCTTTCGTACCGCAGCCGGTCACCCGCTG
This sequence comes from Streptomyces sp. NPDC056503, assembly GCF_042794995.1. Classification (NCBI taxonomy): domain Bacteria; kingdom Bacillati; phylum Actinomycetota; class Actinomycetes; order Kitasatosporales; family Streptomycetaceae; genus Streptomyces; species Streptomyces sp. NPDC056503. The sequence goes on along the minus strand of NZ_JBHTST010000007.1, from coordinate 39,334 downwards.
CACTGACGCCCCAGCGCGGCTCCTGGTTCCCGGTGGTGTGCATGCCGCACAGACTACGCACGGCCAAAACCCCTCTTGCGCCGGAGTTCACCCCAAATCAGGCAAGTCGAACGCTGTGAATTGACGATGTGACGCCGGTCACGGCCTGTCCACTTGTCGGACCTCTCGGGCCGTTCTATCGTGCTGATGTATCGAGTCGATACATCAGCACGGCATAAGGTGTTCCGAGGACGGACCGCAGGGCGGAGGAGGCGACGGATGAGCAGACGCTCCGGCATCCTCGAATTCGCCGTTCTCGGTCTGCTGCGCGAAGCCCCGATGCACGGATACGAGCTGCGCAAGCGCCTCAACACCTCGCTCGGCATCTTCCGGGCGTTCAGCTACGGGACGCTCTACCCCTGCCTCAAGACGCTGGTCGCCAACGGCTGGTTGATCGAAGAGCCGGGCAGCGCCCCCGAGGAGGCCCTCGCCTCGTCACTCGCAGGACGCCGGGCCAAGATCGTCTACCGGTTGACGCCGGAAGGTAAGGAGCACTTCGAGGAGCTGCTCTCCCACACGGGCCCCGATGCCTGGGAGGACGAGCACTTCGCCGCCCGCTTCGCGTTCTTCGGCCAGACCGAGCGCGAGGTACGGATGCGGGTCCTCGAAGGCCGCCGCAGCCGGCTGGAGGAGCGCTTGGAGAAGATGCGCGCCTCGCTGGCCCGGACGCGCGAGCGACTCGACGACTACACGCTTGAGCTCCAGCGCCACGGAATGGAGTCCGTGGAGCGCGAAGTGCGCTGGCTGAACGAGCTCATCGAGAGCGAGCGGGCGGGCCGCGACCAGCGGCCCGACACCGACGCTCCGCAGGACAACGATTCTGGAAAGACGGGCGGCCTGCCCCGGCACGGGGGCAGTACCCGGCCGGATCCGTCCGATGACACCGCCAAGTGAAACCCTGCGCCAGCAGGGCTTCCACGAAACACACAGGGAGCAACCGGAATGGGTTCGGTTCGCGTAGCCATCGTCGGCGTGGGCAACTGCGCCGCCTCGCTGGTGCAGGGCGTCGAGTACTACAAGGACGCCGACCCGGCGACCAAGGTGCCCGGCCTGATGCACGTCCAGTTCGGCGACTACCACGTCGGTGACGTCGAGTTCGTCGCCGCCTTCGACGTCGACGCGAAGAAGGTCGGCCTGGACCTCTCTGACGCCATCGGCGCCAGCGAGAACAACACCATCAAGATCTGCGACGTCCCGAACGCGGGCGTCACGGTTCAGCGTGGCCACACCCTCGACGGCCTGGGCAAGTACTACCGCCAGACCATCGAGGAGTCCGCCGAGGCCCCGGTCGACGTCGTCCAGATCCTCAAGGACCGCCAGGTCGACGTCCTCGTCTGCTACCTGCCCGTCGGCTCCGAGGCCGCTGCGAAGTTCTACGCGCAGTGCGCCATCGACGCCAAGGTCGCCTTCGTCAACGCCCTCCCGGTCTTCATCGCCGGCACCAAGGAGTGGGCCGACAAGTTCACCGAGGCCGGTGTCCCGATCGTCGGCGACGACATCAAGTCCCAGGTGGGCGCGACCATCACGCACCGCGTGATGGCCAAGCTCTTCGAGGACCGCGGCGTCCGTCTCGAGCGCACCATGCAGCTCAACGTCGGCGGCAACATGGACTTCAAGAACATGCTCGAGCGCGAGCGCCTGGAGTCCAAGAAGATCTCCAAGACCCAGGCCGTCACCTCGCAGATCCCCGACCGCGAGCTGGGCGAGAAGAACGTCCACATCGGCCCGTCGGACTACGTGGCCTGGCTGGACGACCGCAAGTGGGCGTACGTGCGCCTCGAGGGCCGCGCCTTCGGCGACGTCCCGCTGAACCTCGAGTACAAGCTCGAGGTGTGGGACTCCCCGAACTCCGCGGGTGTCATCATCGACGCCCTGCGCGCCGCGAAGATTGCCAAGGACCGCGGCATCGGCGGCCCGATCCTCTCCGCGTCCTCGTACTTCATGAAGTCCCCTCCGGTGCAGTACTTCGACGACGAGGCCCTGGCCAACGTCGAGAAGTTCATCAAGGGCGAGGTCGAGCGCTGACCTCACGAGGTCCGATGCGTTTCACCTGACGAGGGTCCCCGCGGCACTGCCCGGGGACCCTCGCCGTATGTGAGTCTTGCTGCCATGTCCGTCGCACGTGATCTGCGCGTACTGGTGCGTCTGCGCGACTTCCGGCGCCTGCTCACCGTCCGGCTGCTCTCCCAGTGCGCGGACGGGGTCTACCAGGTCGCCCTGGCCACGTATGTGGTCTTCTCCCCCGAGAAACAGGCCACCCCCGCCGCCATCGCCTCCGCGATGGCCGTGCTGCTGCTCCCGTACTCCCTCGTCGGACCCTTCGCCGGCGTCCTGCTGGACCGCTGGCAGCGCCGCCAGGTCTTCCTCTACGGGAACCTGCTCCGCGCCCTCCTCGCGGGCGGGACCGCCGTGCTGATCCTCGCCTCGGTCCCCGACTGGCTCTTCTACGCCTCCGCCCTCTCCGTCACGGCCGTCAACCGCTTCGTCCTCGCGGGGCTCTCCGCCGCCCTGCCGCGGGTCGTCGACGAGGAACGGCTCGTCGTGGCCAACTCGGTCTCACCCACCGCGGGCACCCTCGCCGCCACCCTCGGCGGCGGACTCGCCTTCGGCGTCCGGCTGCTCGCCGACGACTCGGACGCGGCCGTGGTCGCCCTCGGCGCCGTGCTGTACCTCTGCGCCGCCCTCGCCTCGCTGCGGATCGCCCGGGGGCTCCTCGGCCCCGACCCGGACCAGGTGCCGGACCGGCTCTCCACGGCACTCGCCTCCACCGCCCGGGGCCTCGCCGCCGGCCTTCGCCACCTCGCCGAACGCCGCCAGGCCGCCCGGGCGCTCATTGCCGTCGGGCTGATGCGCTTCTGCTACGGCGCGCTGCTCGTGACCGTGCTGATGCTCGCCCGGTACGCCTGGAGCACCACCGAATCCGAGGGGCTCGGGCTCCTGGGGATCGCCGTCGCCGCCTCGGGCGCCGGCTTCTTCGCCGCCGCCGTCCTCTCGCCCTGGGCGGTGGGACGGTTCGGGCCCTTCGGCTGGATGATCCTCTGCTCGGCCGCTGCCGCCGTCCTCGTCCCCGCGCTCGCCCTGTCCTTCAGGCCCGCGCCGTTCCTCGTCGCCGCCTTCGTCCTGGGGCTCATCACCCAGGGAGCGAAGATCGCGACCGACACCGTGGTGCAGACGAGCGTGGACGACGCCTACCGCGGGCGGGTCTTCTCCCTCTACGACGTGCTCTTCAACGTCGCCTTCGTGGCGTCGGCCGGGGTCGCCGCGCTGATGCTGCCGCCCGACGGCCGCTCTCCGCTGCTGATCCTGCTGGTGGCCGTCGGGTACGCGGGCATCGCACTGCTCCTGCGCGGCGGACGGGACGCCAGGTGATGTTTCACGTGAAACAGCGAAGGCGCCGTTTCACGTGAAACATGGGCGCGAGGTCAGTCGCGCGCCGCCCACCACTCCTTGAGCGCGGCGACGGCCTGCTCGTACTCCATCGGGCCGTTCTCCAGGCGCAGCTCCAGCAGGAACTTGTAGGCCTGTCCGACGGCGGGACCCGGATTGATCTCCAGGATCTGCTGGATCTGGTTGCCGTCCAGGTCGGGGCGGATCGAGTCCAGCTCCTCCTGCTCCTGGAGCTGGCCGATGCGCTCCTCCAGGCCGTCGTAGGCGCGGGAGAGCGCGGACGCCTTGCGCTTGTTGCGCGTGGTGCAGTCCGAGCGGGTCAGCTTGTGGAGGCGCGAGAGCAGCGGGCCGGCATCGCGGACGTAGCGGCGCACGGCCGAGTCGGTCCACTCGCCCGTTCCGTACCCGTGGAAGCGCAGGTGCAGCTCCACGAGCCGCGAGACCTCCTTGACCAGCTCGTTCGAGTACTTCAGCGCGATCATGCGCTTCTTGGTCATCTTCGCGCCCACCACCTCGTGGTGGTGGAAGGAGACCCGGCCGTCCTTCTCGAAGCGGCGGGTGCGCGGCTTGCCGATGTCGTGGAGGAGCGCGGCAAGCCGGAGCACCAGGTCCGGGCCGTCCTCCTCCAGGTCGATCGCCTGGTCGAGGACGGTCAGGGAGTGCTCGTACACGTCCTTGTGCCGGTGGTGCTCGTCACTCTCCAGCCGCAGCGCGGGCAGCTCCGGGAGGACGTGCGCCGCGAGGCCGGTCTCGACGAGCAGACCGAGGCCCTTCCGCGGGTTGGCGGAGAGCAGCAGCTTGTTCAGCTCGTCCCGGACGCGCTCGGCGGAGACGATCTCCAGCCGGTCGGCCATCTCCGTCATCGCGGTGACGACCTCGGGGGCGACCTCGAAGTCGAGCTGGGCCGCGAAGCGGGCCGCCCGCATCATGCGCAGCGGGTCGTCCGAGAAGGACTCCTCGGGCGTGCCGGGGGTGCGCAGAACCCGGGCGGCGAGGTCCTCCAGGCCGCCGTGCGGGTCGATGAACTCCTTCTCGGGGAGGGCCACGGCCATCGCGTTGACGGTGAAGTCGCGGCGGACCAGGTCCTCGTCGATGGAGTCGCCGTAGGAGACCTCGGGCTTGCGGGAGGTCCGGTCGTACGCCTCGGAGCGGTACGTCGTGACCTCGATCTGGTAGCCGTCCTTCTGCGAGCCGACGGTGCCGAAGGCGATCCCGACCTCCCAGACGGCGTCGGCCCAGGGGCGGACGATCTTCAGGACGTCCTCGGGGCGGGCGTCCGTGGTGAAGTCCAGGTCGTTGCCGAGCCTGCCGAGAAGGGCGTCCCGTACCGAGCCGCCGACCAGGGCCAGGCGGAATCCGGCCTCCTGGAAGCGGCGGGCGAGGTCGTCGGCGACAGGGGCCACGCGCAGCAGTTCGCTGAGGGCGCGGTGCTGCACCTGGCTCAGTTCGGTCGAGGTGTCTTCGTTGGCGTTCGGCACAACAGAAAAGGGTACGTGCCCCGCTCCGCCCCGACGCCCCCGTTTTTCCCGTGCCCGCTCCCGTCCCGGCAGGAGTCGTCTGTGGGGTTCCTGTGAAAACGGCCCCCTTCGGCGTCATCGGCTGGAGGACTCCCCGGCACTCGGCCCCTTCATGCCTCGTTACCATGCCTGGACACAGCAACCGGGAACCACTGGCATCACGGGCACCACCGACAACGACGAGGACGGGCGAACGCGTGGCTGAGGCGGCAGCTTTCCAGGGAACCGGTCCCTCACCTGCCCGCCGATGGCTGCGGCGCACGCTCACCGTCGCCGTCGGGGCACCCCTCCTCGCCGGTCTGCTCCAGGTCCCCTCGGCTCCGCCGGCCCAGGCCGCCGAGGAGACCCCGGTCTCCCGGACGGTCGATGTGGCGATCGACACGCTGACGCCGAGCGCCCCGGTCGAAGGCGACACCGTCACCGTCACCGGCACCCTGACCAACCGCGGCAAGCGGGTCATCACCGACGCGACGGTGAACCTGCGGGTCGGCCCGCGGATGGACAGCCGCAGCGAGATCGACCAGGTCGCCCGGCGGAAGGGCTTCCGCTCCGACAGCGACCCGCAGCCGATGGACGCCCCCGAGATCAAGGTCCCGCGCCTGGCCGCCGGCGTCCCCCAGGACTTCCGGATCTCCGTGCCGGTCTCCGAGCTGGACCTCGACGACGAGGGCGGCGTCTACCAGCTGGGCGTCTCGATCACCGGGCAGACCTCGGACGCGCGGTGGGACCGCGTCCTCGGCATCGAGCGGACCTTCCTGCCGTACCAGCCCGAGCCGACCGCCAAGCGCACCCAGCTCACCTACCTCTGGCCGCTGATCTCCTCGGCCCACGTCTCGGCCGACACCGCCTCGGACGACCAGCAGAGCCCCGTCTTCCAGGACGACGACCTGGCCGAGGAGCTGCGCCCCGGCGGCCGCCTCGACGAGATGGTCACCCTGGGCAAGGACCTCCCGGTCACCTGGGTGATCGACCCGGACCTGCTGGCCTCGGTCGACGCCATGGCCAACGGCTACCGGGTCAAGGACGGCACCGGGCACACCCCCGGCACCGAGGCGAACCGCAAGCTGGCCGAGCGCTGGCTCGGCATGCTGGAGAACGCGGTGCAGGGCCGCAAGGTCGTCGCGCTGCCCTTCGCCGACCCCGACCTCGCCTCCCTCGCCCACCGGGGCAAGGCCGTCCCCGGCTCGCTCCAGCACCTCCAGTCGGCGACCGCGCTGGCCGGGTCGACCGTGGAGACGATCCTCCACGTCCAGCCGTCCACCGACTTCGCCTGGCCCGTCGAAGGCGCCGTCGACCCCTCGATCATGGCGGTCGCGACCTCGGCCGGCGCCCGCAAGGTGATCGCCCGCAGCGACAGCATCCAGGACGACGACCTCTCCTACACCCCCACGGCGGCCCGTCCCATCGGCGGCGGCACCACGGCGGTGGTGAGCGACGCGGAGCTGTCGACCGCCTTCCAGGGCGACATGGTCCGGGCCGAGACGTCGACGCTCGCCGTCCAGGAGTTCCTGGCGCAGACCCTCGCGATCACCCTGGAGCAGCCGCAGGACCGGCGCAGCGTCGTGGTCGCCCCGCAGCGTCAGCCGAGCGTGTCCCAGGCCCAGGCGATGGCGGCCGCCGTACGCGGACTCGGCGCCAAGCGCTGGACCGAGCCGCTCGACCTGGTCGCCGCCGCGGCGGCCAAGCCCGACCCCGACGCCTCCACGACGGTGCCACGCGCCTCGCGGTACCCGAAGAAGCTCCGCGACAACGAGCTGCCGGTGGACGCCTTCCGCGACATGAAGACCACGGGCGACGCGCTGGACGACTTCAAGGTCATCCTCAGTAAGGCGGACCGGGTCGTGCCTCCGCTGCTCACCGCGATCAACCGCGAGATGTCCACCTCCTGGCGCGGCCGGACGACCGAGGCGGCGATCTACCGGGTCGACGTCCAGGACGTCCTCCAGCGCCTCACCAAGAGCGTGATGCTCGTCGACAAGTCCGACCTGACCCTGTCGGGGCGCAGCGCCACCATCCCCGTCACGGTGCAGAACAAGCTCCTCCAGGACGTGAAGGGGCTCGTCCTGAGGCTGACCTCCAGCAACGGGACCCGGCTGAAGGTCGACGGCGAGACCTCGGCGGACCTGCCCATCACGGTCCGCGCCGGGCACAGCCAGTCGGTGAAGTTCCCGGCCTCGGCCAACGCCAACGGCCAGGTCTCGATGACCGCCCAGCTGTACACGGTGGACGGCACGCCCTACGGCTCCTCGATGACCTTCTCCGTGAAGGTCTCCGAGATGACCCCGACGGTGATGCTGGTCATCGCCGGCGGTGTGCTGCTCCTCGTCCTCGCCGGCGTCCGCATGTACAGCCAGCGCAAGCGCCTCGCCGCCCGCGCCGCCGAAGCCGAGACCGAGGCCGAAGCCGAAGCCGAAGCCGAAGCCGACGCTCAGGCCGGAACCGAGGACGGAACCGAGGCCGAGGCTCATGCTCGGGCGGTCGACGAAGCCGGCACCGCGGGCGACACGGCCGGGGGTGACACCGGGGACGGAGCCGGGCACCCGAGTGACCCGGACACGGACACCGGCACCGAAAGCGGCGACCCGTCGGGCCCGGGTGAGAAAGTGGACCGTTGAGCGATGTCGTGGCCGGTCGGCCGGGGACGATGAGGTGGGGTAACCATGAACGCGCCGTACGACGGTGACCGCGGGCAGGGTGCGGGCGGCGCCGCACCGTCCGGCGGCATGCCCGTTCCCCCCACCGGGCCGGACGGACAGCCGCTCCCGCAAGGGCAGCACCCCGGGTACCCGCCGCAGGCTCCGTACGCGCAGGACCCGTACGGGGCGCAGCCCCAGGACCCGTCCGCACACCCCGAGAACCCGTACGCCCAGGACCCCTACGCCCAGGACCCCTACGTCCAGGGTGCCTACGCCCACGACCCGTACCGGGCGCGGGACCTGTCCGCGCAGGACCCGGTGGGCGAGGCCCTCTACGACCGCGCCGCCCACCCGCCGCCCCCGCCCGGCACGTACCAGGAACCGCAGCCGCTCTACCAGCAGCCGGCCGCGTCCCAGCACGCCCCGGACCCGCGGGTCTGGGCCCAGACCCCGGCGCCCGAGCCCGACGGCCCGTCCCGCCACCTCCCGTACGGCGACGACGCCCGCACAGTCCAGTTCACCGGCGTCGACGACCTGGTGACCCGGGCGAGCGAGGAGGAGCGGCCCGAGCAGGACGCCTTCGCCCACCTCTACCGGGACCAGCAGGGCCAGGGCCAGGTGCCCGCCCCCGCCGCGGAGCCCGACCCGCTGCCCACCCCAGCGCCGAAGAAGGGCGGCCGCGCCTCCGGGCTGCTGAAGTCGAGCGCCGTGATGGCCGCCGGCACCCTGGTCTCCCGGCTCACCGGCTTCGTCCGCTCACTGGTGATCACCGGCGCCCTCGGCGCCGCGCTGCTCGGCGACACCTTCACCATCGCGTACACCCTGCCGACGATGATCTACATCCTCACCGTCGGCGGCGGCCTCAACTCGGTCTTCGTGCCGCAGCTGGTCCGCTCGATGAAGAACGACGAGGACGGCGGCGAGGCGTACGCCAACCGCCTCCTCACCCTCGTCATGGTGGCGCTCGGCCTGATCGTGGTCGCCGCCGTCTTCGCGGCGCCCGTCCTCGTCCGGCTGATGTCCAACACCATCGCCGACGACGCGGCGGCCAACAGCGTCGCGGTGACCTTCGCCCGCTACTGCCTGCCCACGATCTTCTTCATGGGCGTGCACGTGGTGATGGGCCAGATCCTCAACGCCCGCGGCAAGTTCGGCGCGATGATGTGGACCCCGGTCCTCAACAACATCGTCATGATCATCACCTTCGGCCTGTTCATCTGGGTCTACGGCACCTCCGCCGAGTCCCACATGGGCGTGCAGACCATCCCCGACGAGGGCATCCGCCTCCTCGGGATCGGCACCCTGCTCGGCCTCGCCGTCCAGGCGCTGGCGATGATCCCGTACCTGCGCGAGACGGGCTTCCGCTTCCGGCCCCGCTTCGACTGGAAGGGCCACGGCCTCGGCAAGACCGTGAAGCTCGCGAAGTGGACCGTCCTCTTCGTCCTCGCCAACCAGGCGGGCGTCCTGGTCGTCACCCAGCTCGCCACCGCGGCCGGACAGGAGTCCGGCAAGAACGGTGCGGGCTTCCTCGCGTACTCCAACGCGCAGCTGATCTGGGGCATGCCGCAGGCCATCATCACGGTCTCCGTCATGGCCGCGCTGCTCCCCCGGATCTCCCGTGCCGCCAGCGACGACGACCCGGGCGCCGTCCGCGACGACATCTCCCAGGGCCTGCGCAACTCCGCCGTCGCGATCGTCCCGGTCTCCTTCGCCTTCCTGGCCCTCGGCGTCCCGATGTGCACCCTGCTGTACGCCTCCAGCGGCGTCGAGGCGGCCCAGGGCATGGGCTTCATCCTGATGGCCTTCGGCCTCGGCCTGATCCCCTACTCCGTGCAGTACGTCGTGCTCCGGGGCTTCTACGCCTACGAGGACACCCGCACCCCCTTCTACAACACGGTCATCGTCGCCGCCGTCAACGCGGCGGCCTCCGCCCTCTGCTACGTCCTGCTGCCCGCCCAGTGGGCCGTCGTCGGCATGGCCGCCTCCTACGGCCTCGCCTACGCCGTCGGCGTCGGCATCGCCTGGCGCCGGCTGCGCAACCGTCTCGGCGGCGACCTGGACGGCGCCCATGTGATGCGCACCTACGCCCGCCTCTGCATGGCCTCCCTGCCGGCCGCGGTCCTCTCCGGCGCCGTCGGCTTCGGCCTGCTGAAGCTGCTCGGCGAGGGCGCCCTCGGCTCGCTGGTCGCGCTCGCAGTCGGCGGAGCGGTGCTCCTCGGGGTCTTCTTCGTCGCCGCGCGCCGCATGCGGATCACCGAACTCAACACCCTCGTCGGTATGGTGCGGGGCCGCCTCGGACGCTGATCCGGTCCTCCGGGACAACCTTCGGGGGGACCCGTGTGTCGTGCATAGCGTCCGACTGTGGGCACAATTGGCTTGGCTGTTGGATGTGGCGCAACGGATGGGGAGGCAGGAACGACGGTGGCGGAACGTAGCACGGCTGCCGTCGACGTGGCCGACAACAGCGGTGACGACCCGCTGACCGCGCAGGCGGACACGGCCGCGACCGACGGGGTGGCGGAAGAACGAAAGACGGCGGAGGAGCCCACCGGGTCCCCCGAGCAGAAGGCGGTCGAACGGAAGAACGGCGAACAGCCCTCCCTCGCTCCACCCGAGTTGCACAGCGGCCACAAACTGGCCCGGCGCTACCGGCTGGAGGAGTGCGTCACCCGTCTGGACGGCTTCAGCAGCTGGCGCGCCGTCGACGAGAAGCTGCGGCGGGCCGTCGGCGTGCACCTGCTGCCGGCCGACCACCCTCGCGCCCGCTCCGTCCTGGCAGCCGCGCGCTCGGCGGCCCTTCTCGGAGACCCCCGGTTCGTCCAGGTCCTCGACGCGGTCGAGGAGAACGACCTCGTCTACGTCGTCCACGAGTGGCTTCCCGACGCCACCGAGCTGACCGCGCTCCTCGCGGACGGTCCGCTCCAGGCCCACGAGGCCTACCAGCTCGTGGCCCAGATCTCCCAGGCCATGGCCGCCGCGCACCGCGAGGGACTGGCGCACCTGCGCCTCACCCCGAGCGCCGTCCTGCGCAGCTCCACCGGCCAGTACCGGATCCGCGGGCTCGCCGTGAACGCCGCCCTGCGCGGCATCACCGCCGACCGCCCCCAGCGCACCGACACCGAGGCCATCGGCGCCCTCCTCTACGCGGCGCTCACCCAGCGCTGGCCGTACGAGAGCGACGCCTACGGCCTCTCCGGGCTGCCCAAGGGCGTCGGCCTGATCCCGCCGGACCAGGTTCGCGCCGGTGTCCACCGGGGCCTCTCCGAGATCGCCATGCGCGCTCTCGCCAACGACGGGGCCACGGCGTCCCGTCAGGAGCCGCCCTGCACCACGCCGGACGAACTCGCCAAGGCCGTGGCCGCGATGCCCCGTGTCAAGCCGCCGGAGCCCGAGTTCCCCGCGCCCGCCGAGTACCAGCGCACCACGTACCAGCAGGGCACCTACGGGCGTCCCCAGCCGCGTCCCGTGGTCACCCAGCCCGTACCGGTCCCGCCGGCCCCGCTGGAGAGCCGTACGGGCAAGGCGCTGAAGTGGGCCGTCGGCGCCCTCCTCATCGCGGCCCTCGGCCTCGGCAGCTGGCAGATCGCCGACCGGCTCCTCGCCCCGGAACCCAAGGACGAGACGCCGATCGTGCAGCCGCCGGTCGACGAGAAGCCCGAACCGCCGAAGCCGGTCACGATCTCCTCCGCGGACGACTTCGACCCGCTCCCCGGGGGGAACGGCGAGGAGTACCCGGAGGCCGTGGAGAACGCCTTCGACGGCGATCCGAGCACCGTCTGGCACACCAAGAACTACACCACCGCCCACTTCGGCAACCTGAAGACCGGTGTGGGGATCGTGCTGGACCTCGGCTCCGCCCAGAAGGTCAGCTCGGTCGACCTGTCGTTCGTGGGACGCACCTCGGTGGAGATCCGCACGGCCCCCGACGGCGCCTCCTCGGCGCCTTCGACGGCCGAGGGGTTCACCACCCAGGTGGCCGGAGTCGGCAGCGAGGTGAAGCTGAAGCTCACCAAGGCGGTCACGACCCGATACGTTCTGGTCTGGCTGACGGAGCTGCCCCTCACCGACGGCCAGTTCCGCGGCCAGCTGACCGAAGTCAAGGTCATGGGCTGACGAAGACAGGGGAGGGGGCTCACCGTTGGACCGTCCGATAGACGCCGCAGACGACCGGGAACTCCTGGCGCGTCATGTCGCCGGGGACCCGGACGCCTTCGGTGAGCTCGTACGGCGCCACCGCGACCGGCTGTGGGCGGTGGCGCTCCGCACCCTGGGGGACCGCGAGGAGGCCGCCGACGCCGTCCAGGACGCCCTCCTCTCGGCCTTCCGGGCCGCCCACACCTTCCGGGGCCAGTCGGCCGTCACGACCTGGCTCCACCGCATCACCGTGAACGCCTGCCTGGACCGCGTCCGGAAGAGCGCCACCCGCAGGACCTCCCCCGTGGACGACACCGCCCGCTTCGAGCAGCTCCTCGAACCGCACGAGTCCGCCGAGGCCCCCGCAGAGCGCCAGGACCTCCACCGGCAACTGCTCGCCGCACTCGCCACGCTCGCCCCCGACCAGCGCGCCGCGCTCGTCCTCGTCGACATGCAGGGATACCCCGTCGCAGAGGCGGCCCGTATCCTCGGCGTTCCCACCGGCACCGTGAAGAGTCGCTGTGCACGCGGGCGGGCCCGGCTCCTGCCGATGCTCACTCATCTGCGCGCCGACACGGTGGGTAACGAGCCCCCCGAGGGGGGAAGGAACCGGACGCGGGGGGCATCCGTCCCACCGGTGTCGGAGCCGACGGAAACAGGACCGACAGGACCGACTGATCCAGCTGCTGTGAAGGGCGGAGGTGGGCGCGCGTGACCACGACCGACAAGGCCGACACAGCACAGCACCCGGACGTCTCGGAGATCTCCGACCTGACCGAGGGCCTGCTCTCCCCGAGCCGCTCCGCGACCGTCCGCAGGCATCTCGACGGCTGCACGCTCTGTGCCGACGTGCGGAGCTCCCTGGAGGAGATCCGCGGGCTCCTGGGCACCCTGCCGGGCCCTCCGCGCATGCCCGCCGAGATCGCCGGCCGGATCGACGCCGCTCTCGCCGCCGAGGCGCTCCTCGACGCCACCGCCCCCGAGTCGTCCCGACCCGTTTCACGTGAAACCACGGTCTCCGAGGGCACAGCGTCGGAGAAGGCCGTTTCACGTGAAACGGTCCCGGCGGCGCCCACGTCCCGCCCCTCCGATGGACGTCCACCGGCTTCCCGGGCCGCCACCGGCCCCGGTCGGGGGCGCACCCGCCACCGCGGCCGGATCGCCGCCCTCGCGGGTCTCGCCGGAACCCTGGTCGCCGCCGTCTGCGCGTACAGCCTCTACGCGCTCAGCCAGAACGGTGCGGACACCCACGGCGTCGCGTCCGACACCGCCGCGAGCGCACCTCTGGGCACCTTCTCCGGGGAATCGGTCGAGGACAGGGTCGAAAGCCTCCTGGGCGGCGGGGAGCCCGCCGCACGGGCCCCGAAGGAGGGACGGCCCGAGTCGCTGTCGGCGGAGTCGACGGCGAGCACAGGCGCCACCCAGCGGAACAGCGACGGCGCTCTCCCCGACTGCGTCCTCGCGGGCACCGGGCGCCAGGACACCGTCCTCGCGGCCGAGCGCGGCGAGTACGAGGGCACCGTCGCGTACCTCCTCGTCCTCCCCGATCCCGCCGACAACGGTCGTGTGGAGGCGTACGTCGTGGACGCTTCCTGCACCGGAAACACTCCGGCAAAGCTGCTCAGAAGCGCTTCCTACCCGAAGCCCTGACCGCTTCTCTCGTCCCGCCGGCGTCTCACCGTCCGTCTCACGCACGTGCCGCGCGGCGCTCTCGGGAATGCTCGCCCCTTAGGATCCGTTGGGTGGGGTGAGAGTGACCGAGAGACACCGCCCCCGTAGGCAGTAGGCAGTCCGCAGAGACGAGGAAGAAACCCGTGAGCGACGTCCGTAACGTGATCATCATCGGCTCCGGGCCCGCGGGTTACACCGCCGCGCTCTACACGGCCCGCGCGTCGCTGAACCCGCTGGTCTTCGAAGGCGCCGTCACCGCCGGTGGCGCCCTGATGAACACCACCGAGGTCGAGAACTTCCCCGGCTTCCGCGACGGCATCATGGGCCCCGACCTCATGGACAACATGCGGGCCCAGGCCGAGCGCTTCGGTGCCGAGCTCGTTCCGGACGACGTCATCGCCGTGGACCTCACCGGTGACATCAAGACCGTCACCGACACCGCCGGCACCGTGCACCGTGCCAAGGCCGTCATCGTCACCACCGGTTCGCAGCACCGCAAGCTCGGCCTGCCGAACGAGGACACTCTCTCCGGCCGCGGTGTCTCCTGGTGCGCCACCTGCGACGGGTTCTTCTTCAAGGACCAGGACATCGCCGTCGTCGGCGGCGGCGACACCGCGATGGAGGAGGCGACCTTCCTCTCCCGCTTCGCCAGGTCGGTGACCATCGTCCACCGCCGTGACACCCTGCGTGCCTCCAAGGCCATGCAGGAGCGCGCCTTCGCCGACCCGAAGATCTCCTTCGCCTGGGACAGCGAGGTGGCCGAGATCCACGGCGACCAGAAGCTCTCCGGTCTGACCCTGCGCAACACCAAGACGGGCGAGACCCGCGAACTGCCCGCGACCGGCCTCTTCATCGCCGTGGGCCACGACCCGCGCACCGAGCTGTTCAAGGGTCAGCTGGACCTCGACGAGGAGGGCTACCTCAAGGTCGCCGCCCCGTCGACCCGCACCAACCTCACGGGCGTCTTCGGCGCCGGTGACGTCGTCGACCACACCTACCGTCAGGCCATCACGGCTGCCGGTACCGGCTGCTCCGCCGCGCTCGACGCCGAGCGCTTCCTGGCCTCCCTCTCCGACAGCGAGAAGCTGGCCGAGACCCCCGCGGTCTGACCCGAGCTCCCTTCACCCCACACCCCACGAAGTTAAGGAGGCCGCCGTGGCCGGCGCCCTGAAGAACGTGACCGACGCTTCCTTCGAAGAGGACGTCCTCAAGAGCGACAAGCCCGTCCTCGTGGACTTCTGGGCTGCCTGGTGCGGCCCGTGCCGCCAGATCGCCCCGTCGCTGGAGGCCATCGCCGCCGAGCACGGCGAGATCGAGATCGTGAAGCTCAACATCGACGAGAACCCGGCCACGGCCGCGAAGTACGGCGTCATGTCCATCCCGACGCTGAACGTCTACCAGGGCGGCGAGGTCGTGAAGACCATCGTCGGTGCCAAGCCGAAGGCGGCGATCGTGCGCGACCTGGAGCCCTTCATCGACGCGAAGTGACCCTCGCTGTTTCACGTGAAACGGCCCGTCCCCGGAAGGGGGCGGGCCGTTTTCCGTTCCGGAATCACAGCGGGCGGAGCGCGGGTTCCTTCTTCACCGCGCCGAGCAGCCGGTCCAGGGCCATCTCGACGTCCTCCTTCCAGGAAAGCGTCGTCCGAAGCTCCAGTCGGAGCCGGGGGAAGGCGGGGTGCGGCCGTACGGTCTTGAAGCCGACCGCGAGCAGATGGTCGGCCGGCAGCACACAGGCCGGCTCCTTCCAGCGGGCGTCGCCGAAGGCCTCGACGGCCTTGAAGCCCCGCCGCAGCACGTCCTTGGCGACCGTCTGCACCATCACCCGGCCCAGGCCCTGCCCCTGGTACTCCGGCATGATCCAGGCCGTCATCAGCTGGACGGCATCGGCCGCCACGGGGCTCGTGGGAAAGGCGGTCGAGCGCGGCACATAGGCAGGGGGCGCGTAGAGGACGTAGCCCACCGGCACCTCGTCGACGTAGACGACCCGGCCGCAGGATCCCCACTCCAGCAGAACGGCGGAGATCCACGCCTCCTTCTCCGCCTCGGCGCGGCCCGCCTTCACGGCCGCCTCCCCACTCACCGGATCGAGCTCCCAGAACACACAGGAGCGGCAGCGCTTCGGAAGGTGCGGAAGATTGTCCAGCGTGAGCGGTACGAGCCGACGCCCCACGGCTGCCCTCGCTTCCCTGGCCGTCGCACGGCCACCGAGCACGGATACGGCTCTCGGAATCGTATCCAGCGGGCTCTCGCGACGACACCGCACACAGGCAAAGGGCGGGGAGCCTCCCGGTGACACCCGGAAGGCTCCCCGCCCACTGTGGCCTGTGGGGGCCTACTCCCCGCCCTGCTCCGACTCCTGGTCGGCCTTCAGCTGGTCCATCACCTTGTTCTCGCCAGGAGCCAGCGTCGTGAGGATCCGATCGAGGTCCTCCACCGAGGCGAACTCGACGACGATCTTGCCCTTCTGCTGCCCCAGGTCGACCTTGACCCGGGTCTCGAAGCGGTCCGAGAGGCGGGTCGCCAGATCGGAGAAGACCGGAGAGACCCGGGCACCGGCCCGCGGCTTCTTGGTCTTCACCGCGGCGGGCTCCTCAAGGCCCATGAGCTTCACGATCTCCTCGACCGTGCGCACCGAGAGGCCCTCGGAGACGATCCGGTACGCCAGCTGATCCTGGGCCTCCGGGTCCTCCACACCGAGCAGTGCGCGGGCGTGGCCTGCGGAGATCACTCCGGCGGCGACCCGGCGCTGGACCGGCGGGGAGAGCCGCAGCAACCGCAGGGTGTTGGAGACCTGCGGGCGCGAGCGTCCGATCCGGTCCGCGAGCTGGTCGTGGGTGCAGCCGAAGTCCGTGAGCAGCTGCTCGTAGGCGGCGGCCTCTTCCAGCGGGTTCAGCTGGGCCCGGTGGAGGTTCTCCAGGAGGGCGTCCAGGAGCATCTTCTCGTCGTCGGTGGCCCGGACGATCGCGGGGATGGCTTCCAGGCCGGCCTCACGGCACGCCCGCCATCGCCGCTCGCCCATGATCAGCTCGTAGCCCTCGGCGTCGGTCTTGCGGACGACCACGGGCTGGAGCAGGCCGACCTCCTTGATGGAGGTGACGAGTTCGGCGAGGGCCTCGTCGTCGAAGACCGTACGCGGCTGCTGCTTGTTGGGCGTGATGGCGTCGAGCGGGATCTCGGTGAAGTACGCCCCGGCGACCGGCGCCGGCTCGGGCTCCACCGGTGCCGCCACCGGCTCGGTCTGCGGGGCACCCTGGGGGAACAGGCGGGCCGCGCCGCTCCCGGGGAGCGTGGAGACGGCGCCGGTCTCCGGCGCCTGCTGGTCCTGGGGGGTGCCGGCGAACAGCGCGCCGAGCCCCCGCGGCCCCAGTCCCCTACGTCGGTCGCTCACTGAAGTTCCTCCGCCATGCTGTGCTGGTTGTTCTGGTGCCCCACGCGGCCGTGCTGCTGGGGCTCGTAGTGGACGGAAACGCCTCGGAAGGCGATCTCGCGCGCCGCTTCGATGTACGACAGCGCCCCGCTGGAGCCCGGGTCGTAGGTGATCACGGTCTGACCGTAGCTGGGGGCCTCGGAGATGCGGACGGACCGCGGGATGCTGGTCCTGAGCACCTCCTGCCCGAAGTGGCTGCGGACTTCCTCGGCGACCTGCGACGCCAGCCGGGTACGGCCGTCGTACATGGTCAGCAGGATCGTCGAGACGTGCAGCGTCGGGTTGAGGTGGCCGCGGACCAGATCGACGTTCTTGAGGAGCTGCCCCAGTCCCTCCAGCGCGTAGTACTCGCACTGGATCGGGATGAGCACCTCGGCGCCCGCCACCAGGGCGTTGACCGAGAGCAGACCGAGGGACGGCGGGCAGTCGATGAGGACGTAGTCCAGCGGCTGCTCGTACGCCTGGATCGCCCGCTGGAGCCGGCTCTCTCGCGCCACCATCGACACCAGCTCGATCTCCGCACCGGCGAGATCGATCGTGGCCGGGGCGCAGAAGAGACCCTCGACGTCCAGGACCGGCTGGACCACCTCGGAGAGCGGCCTGCTGTCGACGAGGACGTCGTAGATCGAGGGGACATCGGCGTGGTGGTCGATGCCCAGTGCCGTGGAGGCGTTGCCCTGCGGATCCAGGTCGATGACAAGGACCCGGGCACCGTGCAGGGCCAGGGAGGCGGCCAGGTTGACGGTCGAGGTCGTCTTACCCACGCCGCCCTTCTGGTTGGCCACCACCATGATCCGGGTCTGCTCGGGACGGGGCAGTCCCTCCCCGGCTCGACCCAGCGCTTCTACGGCCAGCTGGGCAGCACGGCCAATGGGGGTGTCGTCCATCGGGGGCAGCGTTTCACGTGAAACATCTTCCCCAGCCGATTCGGTTCGGGGACCGGGGACCGGATCGGTCATCGGTCCCGCGATGTTGGCGTCGGACCGCAAGGATTCACTCTCCTCGGCATCAAGCTCGCGATGGGAAGAGCCTGCCATGCCTTCGGGGTCCTGAACCAGCGAGGTAGGGGGATCTGTGGGTGAATCCACCTCTGTGGAAAACTCCGTAACCCTCGCGGGTGGCTTCACACGGGGTCTGCGGTCCCGGGGGGTGGCAGCGGCGCGCCCGCGACTGATGATCCCCTGGAGCAGTGAGCGATGTTTCACGTGAAACACGATGCCCCTGCGTCCCTTCCGGGACCGGTCGACACTCCGTGAAAGCGGACGAAACCGGCGCTCAGCGGCGCCGGCGGGTCTTGCTCGTCCGCGCCGCCTTGGCCCGCTTGGCCGCGAAGCGCACGCCGCCGGGGCTCTCGCCGACCTCGACCCGGACCACCGTGGACATCGGATCGACGATTCCCTCACCGACCTGGAGGACCGAGGTCTCCACCACACCCAGCTTGGCGAGCGCGGCACGCGCCCCGTCGAGCTCCTCCTGCGCGGTGTCGCCCTTCAGCAGCAGCATCTCGCCGTAGGGACGGAGCAGAGGCACTCCCCAGCCGGCCAGCCGGTCGAGGGGTGCCACGGCGCGGGCGGTCACGACATGGACCGGCGGGACCTTGCCGAGCATCTCCTCGGCGCGGCCCCGGACGACGGTCACGTGGTCGAGACCGAGCAGCTCCACGACCTCCAGGAGGAAGTTGGTCCGGCGCAGGAGCGGCTCCAGGAGCGTGATCTTCAGATCGGGCCGGACCAGGGCCAGCGGGATGCCGGGCAGGCCGGCTCCGGAGCCGACGTCGCAGACCGTGACGCCCTCGGGGACGACCTCGGAGAGGACGGCGCAGTTCAGCAGGTGCCGCTCCCACAGTCGCGGGACCTCGCGGGGGCCGATGAGCCCACGCTTCACACCGGCGTCCGCGAGCAGCTCCGCGTACCGCACGGCCTCGGGGAAGTACTCGCCGAAGACTTTCCGCGCCTGTTCCGGCGCTTCGGGGAGCTCCGCTGCCTCCGTCACGGGGACCGTCCTTCCGTACCGCACGCGTACCGTGCGAGCGCACTGTGGTGGCTGAAGTATCAGGCTGACAAAGATCGGCCCCGTCTGTCGAACAGACGGGGCCGACGCGATGAGTGGGGTCAGGCAGGGAGGACGACGACGAAGCGCTGGGGCTCCTCGCCCTCGGACTCGCTGCGCAGACCGGCGGCGGCGACCGCGTCGTGCACGACCTTGCGCTCGAACGGGGTCATCGGGTCCAGCTTGACCGGCTCGCCGGAGGCCTTCACCTCGTCCGCCGCCTTGGCGCCGATCTGGGCCAGCTCCGTGCGCTTCTGCGCGCGGAAGCCGGCGATGTCGAGCATCAGGCGGCTGCGGTCACCGGTCTCCCGGTGCACGGCCAGGCGGGTCAGCTCCTGGAGCGCCTCCAGCACCTCGCCGTCGCGGCCCACGAGCTTCTGCAGGTCGCGGCTGCTGGAGTCGCTGATGATCGAGACCGCGGCCCGGTCCGCCTCGACGTCCATGTCGATGTCGCCGTCGAGGTCGGCGATGTCGAGCAGGCCCTCAAGGTAGTCGGCCGCGATCTCACCCTCCTGCTCCAGGCGGGTCAGGGTGTCGCCACCCTCGGCGGCGGCGGAGGTGGTGCCTTCCGTCACGGATGGACTCCTTCTAGCTACGTGGACGCTTCTACTTCTTGGAGGACGGGTGCTTGGGCCGCTGCTGGCCCTTGCGCTGACGGGAGCCGCCGGAGTTGGCGCGGCTGCGGCCGCCCCCCTGCGTGCCGCCCTTGGCGGGCGTCTCGGGCTTCTTCTCCAGCGAGGTCTTCGGCTCGGTGTCCTGGGCGGCTTCGCCCGCGGACTCCTCGGCCGTCTCCTCGACGGTCTCGTCGGCGGTCTCGTCGCCCTTGGCCTGCTGGCCGCCGGACTGGCGCTGGGCCTTGGTCTGGCGCTTGGGCTGCTGCCGCTTGGGGGCGGCGGTGCCCTCGGCCTCGGCGACGGCCGCGTCGCTCTTCACCACGGTGCCGTCGGCCTGGGCGGCGAAGCCGGCCTTGGCGAGACCGCCGATGAAGCGGCGCTCGTTCTCGTTGCGGTCGGAGCCCTTGGCGACGATCGCCTTGACGACGGCCTTGTGGCGGCGGCTGCGGATCTCACCGTGGTTCGTGACGCTCTTCAGGAGGCGCTGGAGGTAGGAGTCCTGCGCCTTGCTGCCCGGGGTCGGGTTCTGGTTGATCACGTACATCTGCTGGCCCATGGTCCACACGTTGGTGGTCAGCCAGTAGACGAGGACGCCGACGGGGAAGTTGATGCCCATGACCGCGAAGATCAGCGGGAAGATGTACATGAGCATCTTCTGCTGCTGCATGTACGGGGTCTTCACCGAGAGGTCGACGTTCTTCATCATCAGCTGGCGCTGGGTGAAGAACTGCGAGGCCGACATCATGACGATCATGATCGCGGTGACGATGCGGACATCGGTCAGCGAGGCGCCGAGGGCCGCGACGGCCTCGGGGGAGTCCATGAACTTCGACGCGATCGGGGCACCGAAGATGTGCGCCTGACGGGCGCTGTCGACCAGCTGCTGGTTGAGGACACCGATCTCCTTGCCCGACGCGATGTTGGACAGCACGTGGTACAGGGCGAAGAAGAACGGCGACTGGGCGAGGATGGGAAGGCACGAGGAGAGCGGGTTGGTACCCGTCTCCTTGTACAGCTTCATCATCTCTTCGGACTGACGCTGCTTGTCGCTCTTGTAGCGCTCCTGGATCGCCTTCATCTTCGGCTGGAGCGCCTGCATGTTCCGCGTCGCCTTGATCTGCTTCACGAAGAGCGGGATCAGGCAGATCCGGATCAGCACCACGAGGGACACGATCGACAGACCCCAGGCCCAGCCCGTGTCAGGGCCGAAGATGGCCCCGTACAGCTTGTGGAACTGGACGATGACCCAGGAAACGGGCCAGGTGATGAAGCTGAACAGACTGGCAATCGTGTCCACTAATCAGGCTCCTTGAGCATTGGGCGAGGTCTCTGCGGCCGGGCTCGTCTCGGCGGAGATCCCGCCCTTGTCGCCGCGCAGCGCGTGCCTGAGCATCTCGTGCCAGCGCGGACGCTTCCGCGGGGGGACATGGTCCACACCGCCGGGCGACCACGGGTTGCACCGCAGGATGCGCCAGGCGGTCAGGGCGGTGCCCTTGATCGCGCCATGCCGGTCTATGGCCGTGAATCCGTAGTGGGAACACGACGGGTAGTACCGGCAGACGTCGCCCAGAAGCGGGCTGATCGTCCACTGGTACAGCTTGATGAGGGCGAGGAGCGGGTACTTCATCGCGTGCCCCCTCCCAGCAGCCGCTGAAGAGCGGCGTCCAGGTCTCGGGCCAGGTGGGCGTGGTCGGCGTCACCGGCTCCGGGCAACGCCCGTACGACCACCAGGCTACCGGGGGGCAGCGCGGAGAGCCGGTCGCGGACGAGATGGCGCAGACGTCGCTTCACCTGGTTGCGGACGACCGCACCGCCCACGGCTTTGCTCACGACGAAACCCGCACGCGTCGGGGGAGCGCTCTCCCCAGGCGCGTGCGGGTCCGTTGCACCGCTTCGTAGGTGGACGACGAGGAGTGGGCGACCGGCCCGGCGTCCTCGACGTACCGCGGTTGCGAAGTCCTCGCGCCGCCTCAGCCGATTCTCGGTAGGCAGCACGTCATGACCTGTTTAGGTGGATCAGGCGGACAGGCTCGCGCGACCCTTGGCACGGCGGTTCGCCAGGATGGCGCGGCCGGCACGGGTACGCATGCGCAGGCGGAAGCCGTGGGTCTTCGCGCGACGACGGTTGTTCGGCTGGAAGGTGCGCTTGCTCACTCGGGGGCTCCAGAAATGATTCGGGTGGTGGCGGGACATCGCCTGGCTGTCACCGTGCGCCCACGAGTAGCTCGCATACGCTCGAGTGCACCGCTACGCGATCACACGAGGTGATCTTTGCCCATCGGAGGCAGGCGGCAGCAGCCATCGACAACTCGACCTGGTTACGGTACGCGCGGTTACGCCATCCGGTCAAACCGACCCGTCGACAGGGCCGCTTGTGCACAGGCTGTGGACAACAACTTGAACGACGTCAGCCGCCACGACTACCTTGGCTGGACTCGACTATCTCTTCCGTTCTGTTCTTATCGTCCCGAGAACCACACATTCGTGGGACCTGCGAGAAAGCGTGCCCCGTGGCTGACGTACCTGCCGATCTTGCCGCAGTGTGGCCACGCGTGCTCGACCAGCTGCTCGGGGAAGGGCAGCAGGGCATCGAGTCCAAGGACAAACAGTGGATCGAGCGCTGCCAGCCGCTCGCCCTGGTCGCGGACACGGCCCTGCTCGCCGTCCCCAACGAATGGGGCAAGCGCGTCCTGGAAGGCCGGCTGGCCCCCCTGATCAGCGACACCCTCAGCCGCGAGTGCGGCCGCCCGATCCGGATCGCGATCACCGTCGACGACTCCGTCGGCGAGCAGCCCCCGGCGCCCTCCCCGGGCCACGCCCCGCAGCAGTCGCACTACGGCGAGCGTCCGCAGCCGGAGCCGTACGAGAAGTACGACGGCTACGGCGGTCACCGCGCGCACCCCGACGACGGGCTGCCCGCCGCGCGCCCGGCCTACCCGGACTACCAGCAGCCGCCGCGCCCCGAGCCGGGCGCCTGGCCGCGCTCCCAGGAGGACCTCTCCTGGCAGCAGCCGCGCCTCGGCGGTTTCCCGGAGCGCGCCCCGTACACCGGCCCCGCCACCCCCGAGCAGTCCGGGCGGCCGCGCTACGACGAGCCGTCCCGCGGCTACGAGCAGCCGCAGCGGCCCGAGCGCTCCGTCCCCGAGCCCCCGGGCGCGGGACCGCGCCCCGGCCCGGGTCCCGGCGGCCAGGGCATGGGACCCGGCATCGGCCAGGGAGCGCTCGGCGGCACCGGTGCGGGTTCCGGCGCGGGCGGGCCCGGCGAGCCGCACGCGCGTCTGAACCCCAAATACCTCTTCGACACCTTCGTCATCGGTTCCTCGAACCGCTTCGCGCACGCGGCCGCGGTCGCGGTGGCCGAGGCGCCGGCGAAGGCGTACAACCCCCTCTTCATCTACGGCGAGTCGGGGCTCGGCAAGACGCACCTGCTGCACGCGATCGGGCACTACGCGCGGAGCCTCTACCCCGGCACGCGCGTGCGGTACGTGAGCTCCGAGGAGTTCACCAACGAGTTCATCAACTCGATCCGCGACGGCAAGGGCGACGCCTTCCGCAAGCGCTACCGCGACGTGGACATCCTGCTGGTCGACGACATCCAGTTCCTCGCGAGCAAGGAGTCGACGCAGGAGGAGTTCTTCCACACCTTCAACACCCTCCACAACGCGAACAAGCAGATCGTGCTCTCCTCCGACCGGCCGCCCAAGCAGCTGGTGACCCTGGAGGACCGGCTGCGCAACCGCTTCGAGTGGGGACTCACCACCGACGTGCAGCCGCCGGAGCTGGAGACGCGCATCGCGATCCTCCGCAAGAAGGCGGTGCAGGAGCAGCTGAACGCCCCGCCGGAGGTGCTGGAGTTCATCGCCTCCCGGATCTCGCGGAACATCCGCGAGCTGGAGGGCGCGCTGATCCGGGTGACGGCCTTCGCGAGCCTGAACCGGCAGCCGGTGGACCTGGGGCTGACCGAGATCGTCCTCAAGGACCTGATCCCGGGCGGCGAGGACTCCTCCCCGGAGATCACGGCGCCGGCCATCATGGCGGCCACGGCCGACTACTTCGGGCTGACGGTGGAGGACCTCTGCGGTTCCTCGCGCAGCCGGGTCCTGGTGACCGCCCGACAGATCGCCATGTACCTCTGCCGGGAGCTCACCGACCTGTCGCTGCCGAAGATCGGCGCGCAGTTCGGCGGACGCGACCACACGACCGTCATGCACGCGGACCGGAAGATCCGTGCCCTGATGGCGGAGCGGCGCTCCATCTACAACCAGGTCACCGAGCTGACCAACCGCATCAAGAACGGCTGACACACCGCCGCACGGGCTCCCATGGACTCCGCACGGGCTTCGAAGGGCGCTCCGGGACACCTCCCGGGGCGCCCTTCGGCGTTGTCGAAGGGGTCTCCCGGTGGCGGACGGACGCCACCGCGGCGCCCTGACACGGACGGCCCTGTTCGATTACTCCGCTCCGCTGGCGGGTTCTCCACAGATTGGGGGATGATCTCCCGTCCACAGGGTGGGGACTGTCGAGTTATCCGGATTGTGTCCACAGGCCCGGCGGATGACAGTCCATCACTCCAGTTCAGGGGGGTGTGGATTTGTTGGCAACTGTTCTCCACAGCCTGTGGATGAATCCTTCGTCCACAGGGGGTCCCGAGAGTTGTCCACTGGCTGCCCACAGGGGCGGGCCGGTTGCCCACAGCTTCTCCACACCGCTGTCCACTGTTCGGCAACGCAACACCCCTTCTCACCTTCTGGAGTGAAAGGCGTCACACCAAGGGAGACGTTTGGGCTGTGGGGAACCTGGGGAAAGCTGGGGACAGTGCTGGGGAGAACTACCCCTTGCCTGTGTATCGGGTGTGCAGAACTTTCCGGCGTCCACAGAGAACCGTGGTTTTCCACTGGTTCCACCCACAGGGGCAGTGGACAAAAAACCGGCTCTGACCTGCGTGGACGACGTTATCCACCGTTTCCACAGGCCCTACTACTACTGCCACTCATAGTTAGCCCGGGAATCGCTTTGAAGCGGGGCCTGTGCACAACTCGGCGCCGGAGCCCCGAGGCGCTCTCGTCACGACTTGACCCCGACCCGCACCGAGTGTCGGCGGCGTACGTCAGACTGGATCCCGCAGTCGACGAAGAGCCAGCAACAAGCAGGAGGCGGTTCCGGTGAAGATCCGGGTGGAGCGCGATGTACTCGCGGAGGCGGTGGCGTGGGTGGCCCGCAGCCTTCCGGCCCGTCCGCCGGCGCCCGTGCTCGCGGGCCTTCTCCTGAAGGCGGAGGACGGCGCGCTGAGCTTCTCGAGCTTCGACTACGAGGTCTCCGCCCGCGTCTCCGTCGAGGCCGAGGTCGAGGAGGACGGCACCGTCCTCGTCTCCGGCCGCCTCCTCGCCGACATCTGCCGCGCCCTCCCCAACCGTCCGGTGGAGATCTCCACAGACGGTGTACGGGCGACCGTGGTCTGCGGCTCCTCCCGCTTCACCCTCCACACCCTTCCTGTGGAGGAGTACCCGGCGCTGCCGGAGATGCCCACCGCGACCGGCACCGTCCCCGGCGAGGTCTTCGCCGCCGCCGCCGCGCAGGTGGCCATCGCCGCCGGCCGTGACGACACGCTGCCCGTCCTCACCGGTGTGCGCATCGAGATCGAGGGCGACACGGTCACCCTGGCCTCCACCGACCGCTACCGCTTCGCGGTCCGCGAGTTCCTGTGGAAGCCGGAGTCCCCGGACGCCTCCGCCGTCGCCCTGGTGCCCGCGAAGACCCTCCTGGACACCGCCAAGGCGCTCACCAGCGGCGACACCGTCACCCTGGCGCTCTCCGGCTCCGGCAAGGGCGAGGGCCTGATCGGCTTCGAGGGCGCGGGCCGACGCACCACCACCCGCCTCCTGGAGGGCGACCTCCCGAAGTACCGCACGCTCTTCCCCACCGAGTTCAACTCGGTCGCGGTGATCGAGACCGCCCCCTTCGTGGAGGCCGTCAAGCGTGTGGCCCTGGTCGCCGAGCGCAACACCCCGGTCCGCCTCAGCTTCGAGCAGGGCGTGCTCATCCTGGAGGCCGGTTCCAGCGACGACGCACAGGCTGTGGAGAGGGTCGACGCCCAGCTGGACGGCGACGACATCTCGATCGCCTTCAACCCGACCTTCCTCCTGGACGGCCTGAGCGCGATCGACTCCCCCGTCGCCCAGCTCTCCTTCACGACCTCCACCAAGCCGGCGCTGCTGAGCGGCCGCCCGGCCGTGGACGCGGAAGCGGACGAGGCCTACAAGTACCTGATCATGCCGGTGCGGCTGAGCGGCTGACCTGGGCTCCGAGGGGTTCGACTGAGCGGCTGACCCCACAGGTGTGCGGCCGGGTCCGGGCGTAGGCTCGGACCCGGGTAGGAACCGCACACGACGCTTAAGGAACACTCTGATGGAGCTCGGTCTCGTCGGTCTCGGCAAGATGGGCGGCAACATGCGCGAGCGCATCCGCCGCGCAGGCCACACCGTCATCGGATACGACCGCAACCCGGACCTCGCCGACGTCCACAGCCTCGAAGAGCTTGTGGGCAAGCTCAAGGGTCCGCGGGTCGTGTGGGTCATGGTCCCCGCCGGTGCGGCGACCCAGTCCACCGTCGACGAGCTGGCGGAGCTGCTCTCCCCCGGCGACGTCGTGGTGGACGGCGGGAACTCCCGCTGGACCGACGACGAGAAGCACGCCGAGGAGCTCGCCGCCAAGGGCATCGGCTTCGTCGACTGCGGTGTCTCCGGCGGCGTCTGGGGCCTGGAGAACGGCTACGCCCTGATGTACGGCGGCTCCGCCGAGAACGTGGCGAAGGTCCAGCCGATCTTCGACGCGCTCAAGCCCGAGGGCCCGTACGGCGCCGTCCACGCCGGCAAGGTCGGCGCGGGCCACTTCGCGAAGATGGTCCACAACGGCATCGAGTACGCGATGATGCAGGCCTACGCCGAGGGCTGGGAGCTGCTGGAGAAGGTCGACTCCGTGGAGAACGTCCGCGAGATCTTCCGCTCCTGGCAGGAGGGCACGGTCATCCGTTCCTGGCTGCTCGACCTCGCGGTCAACGCCCTCGACGAGGACGAGCACCTGGACCAGCTGCGCGGCTACGCGTCGGACTCCGGCGAGGGCCGGTGGACCGTCGAGGCCGCGATCGACAACGCCGTACCGCTGCCGGCGATCACCGCGTCGCTCTTCGCGCGGTTCGCGTCCCGCCAGGACGACTCGCCGCAGATGAAGATGATCGCCGCGCTGCGCAACCAGTTCGGCGGCCACGCGGTCGAGAAGAAGTAGCAATCCACAGGCTGTGCACCGTCCGGTGCACAGCGACCGGGGGAAGGCCGGCGCCCACCATGCACGTCACGCATCTCTCGCTGGCCGACTTCCGCTCGTACGCCCGGGCCGAGGTATCCCTCGACCCGGGCGTCACCGCGTTCGTGGGGGCGAACGGCCAGGGCAAGACCAACCTCGTCGAGGCCGTCGGCTATCTCGCCACCCTCGGCAGCCACCGCGTCGCGTCCGACGCCCCGCTGGTGCGGATGGGCGCGGAGCGGGCCGTCATCCGGGCGGCCGTCACCCAGGGCGAGCGCTCCCAGCTGGTCGAGCTGGAGCTCAACCCGGGCCGCGCCAACCGCGCCCGCATCAACAGGTCCTCGCAGGTCAGACCCCGTGACGTGCTCGGCATCGTACGGACCGTGCTCTTCGCCCCGGAGGACCTGTCGCTGGTCAAGGGCGATCCCGGGGAGCGCCGGCGCTTCCTCGACGAGCTGATCACGGCACGCGCGCCGCGCATGGCGGGCGTGCGCTCGGACTACGAGCGCGTGCTGAAGCAGCGGAACACCCTGCTGAAGTCCGCCGCCATGGCCCGCCGGCACGGCGGCCGCGGCATGGACCTGTCCACGCTCGACGTCTGGGACCAGCACCTGGCCCGGGCCGGAGCCGAGCTGCTCGCCCAGCGGCTGGATCTCGTCCACACCCTCCAGCCGCTCGCGGACAAGGCGTACGAACAGCTCGCGCCCGGCGGCGGACCGATTCTGCTGGAGTACCGCCCTTCCGCGCCCGGCACCGGGCAGAACCGCGAGGAGCTGTACGAGCAGCTGATCGCCGCCCTCGCGGAGGCCCGTAAGCAGGAGATCGAGCGCGGGGTCACCCTGATCGGTCCGCACCGCGACGAGCTGCTGCTGCGCCTCGGCGACCTGCCCGCCAAGGGGTACGCGAGCCACGGCGAGTCCTGGTCGTACGCGCTGGCGCTCCGCCTCGCCTCGTACGACCTGCTGCGTGCCGAGGGCAACGAGCCGGTCCTGGTACTCGACGACGTCTTCGCCGAGCTGGACGCGCGCCGGCGCGAGCGGCTCGCGGAGCTGGTGGCCGACGGCGAGCAGGTGCTGGTGACGGCCGCGGTCGACGACGACGTGCCGGGTGTCCTGGCCGGCACCCGGTACGCGGTGGCCGGAGGGACGGTGGAACGCGTATGAGCGGCGCCGACGAAACTTCCCCACAGCCTGTGGACAAGCCCGCGACTCCCGAACCCTCGGGCGTGGACCTGGCCAGGGTCGCGCTGCGGGCCGCCAAGGAGCAGGCACGCGCGCGTGGAGCGGCCGCGCAGCAGAGGAAGCAGGCCAGGCGCGGGGGCGGACTGCGCTCGGGCGCGGGCGCCGACGGGCGCGACCCGATGGCGCTCGGCCCGGCGATCAACCGGCTGCTCGCCGAGCGCGGCTGGGAGACGCCGGCGGCCGTCGGCGGGGTGATGGGGCGGTGGCCGCAGATCGTCGGGGAGGACCTCGCCAAGCACTGCGTACCGGTCAAGTACGAGGAGGAGCCGGACGCGCGCGTGCTGACCGTGCAGTGCGACTCGACCGCGTGGGCCACGCAGCTGCGGTTGCTGGCGCCGACGCTGGTCGCGCGGCTGAACGAGGACCTGGGGCACGGGACGGTGCGGCTGATCAAGGTCCTGGGGCCCGGGGCGGGCGCGCGGCGGTACGGGCCGCTGCGGGCGCCGGGGTCCGTCGGACCCGGGGACACGTACGGCTGAGGCGGCCGGGGCGGGGTCTCGGGGCACGGGTCCGGGCGGTCGGGCGCCGTGCGCGCGGTGAGGTGTCCGCCCTCCCCCGGAGGCCGTCCGGGAGACCTCCGGTCCCGGCGGGACGCCTGCCCGCGACCCGGTGCGGAACACCTGCCCACGCCGAGCTACGACTCGAAGCGCTAGGTGGCCGTCAGGGGCCCCTGAAGCCCCTGTCCGGATATGGGGAGTCGTCTCGGGGCCGCCGAGGGCGGCACATGCGCATTCAGGTACCGGCAAACCCCCATGAGTGTCGGCGGTACCGGTAGACTGGAAGACAATCCCGCCACACTGCGGAACTGTCGAACGACGCAGCCGGCTCCCCTATGCCCGGAGCACGGCCTGTGCTGTGCCAGAAAGGGCGCTTCGTGGCCGATTCCGGCAACCCCAACGAGAACAACCAGTACACCGCCAGCAACATCCAGGTCCTCGAGGGCCTGGATGCGGTGCGCAAGCGCCCCGGCATGTACATCGGCTCGACCGGAGAGCGCGGCCTGCACCACATGGTGCAGGAGGTCGTCGACAACTCGGTCGACGAAGCCCTGGCCGGTCACGCGGACACCATCGACGTGACGATCCTGCCCGACGGTGGCGTGCGCGTCGTCGACAACGGCCGCGGCATCCCCGTCGGCATCGTCGAGTCCGAGGGCAAGCCGGCCGTCGAGGTCGTGCTGACGGTCCTCCACGCGGGCGGAAAGTTCGGCGGCGGCGGCTACGCCGTCTCCGGCGGTCTGCACGGCGTCGGCGTCTCCGTCGTCAACGCCCTCTCCACCAAGGTCTCGGTGGAGATCAAGACCGACGGTCACCGCTGGACGCAGGAGTACAAGATGGGCGCCCCCACCGCGCCCCTCGTCCAGCACGAGGAGACCTCCGAGACCGGCACCTCGGTCACGTTCTGGTCCGACCCGGACATCTTCGAGACGGTCGAGTACTCCTTCGAGACGCTCTCGCGCCGCTTCCAGGAGATGGCCTTCCTCAACAAGGGCCTGACGATCACGCTCACCGACGAGCGCGAGTCCGCCAAGGCCACGGTCGGCGCCGACGACCCGGACGCCGAGGCCGCCGCCGAGCCGGCCGCCCGCACGGTGACGTACCACTACGAGGGCGGCATCGTCGACTTCGTGAAGTACCTCAACTCGCGCAAGGGCGAGCTGATCAACCCGACCGTGATCGACATCGAGGCCGAGGACAAGGAGCGCCTGCTCTCCGCCGAGATCGCGATGCAGTGGAACTCGTCGTACAGCGAGGGCGTGTACTCCTTCGCCAACACGATCCACACCCACGAGGGCGGTACCCACGAGGAGGGCTTCCGCGCCGCGCTGACGACGCTCGTCAACAAGTACGCGCGCGAGAAGAAGCTGCTTCGCGAGAAGGACGACAACCTCACGGGTGACGACATCCGCGAGGGTCTGACGGCGATCATCTCGATCAAGATCGGCGAGCCGCAGTTCGAGGGCCAGACCAAGACCAAGCTCGGCAACACCGAGGCGAAGACCTTCGTCCAGAAGGTCGTCCACGAGCACCTGACGGACTGGTTCGACCGGAACCCGAACGAGGCCGCGGACATCGTCCGCAAGGGCATCACCGCCGCCACCGCGCGCGTGGCCGCCCGCAAGGCCCGCGACCTCACCCGCCGCAAGGGGCTCCTGGAGTCGGCCTCCCTCCCGGGCAAGCTCTCCGACTGCCAGTCGAACGACCCCACCAAGTGCGAGATCTTCATCGTCGAGGGTGACTCCGCCGGCGGCTCCGCCAAGTCCGGCCGGAACCCGATGTACCAGGCCATCCTGCCGATCCGAGGCAAGATCCTGAACGTCGAGAAGGCCCGCGTCGACAAGATCCTCCAGAACACCGAGGTCCAGGCGCTGATCTCGGCCTTCGGCACCGGGGTCCACGAGGACTTCGACATCGAGAAGCTCCGCTATCACAAGATCATCCTGATGGCGGACGCCGACGTCGACGGCCAGCACATCAACACCCTGCTGCTCACCTTCCTCTTCCGCTTCATGCGGCCGCTGATCGAGCACGGGCACGTGTACCTCTCCCGCCCGCCGCTCTACAAGATCAAGTGGGGCCGGGAGGACTTCGAGTACGCCTACTCGGACCGCGAGCGCGACGCCCTGGTCGAGCTGGGCAAGCAGAACGGCAAGCGGATCCGGGAGGACTCGATCCAGCGCTTCAAGGGTCTCGGCGAGATGAACGCCGAGGAGCTGCGCGTCACCACCATGGACGTCGAGCACCGCGTGCTCGGCCAGGTCACCCTGGACGACGCCGCCCAGGCCGACGACCTGTTCTCGGTGCTGATGGGCGAGGACGTCGAGGCACGGCGCTCCTTCATCCAGCGCAACGCCAAGGACGTTCGCTTCCTCGACATCTGAGTCGGTCTCAGCTGACCGTACGAAAGGACTGACGCCAGCAATGGCCGACGAGAACCCCCCCGTGACCACCGAAGAAGAAGAGCCGGTGCTGCGCATCGAGCCCGTCGGGCTCGAGACCGAGATGCAGCGCTCGTACCTCGACTACGCGATGTCCGTCATCGTGTCCCGCGCGCTGCCCGACGTACGGGACGGCCTCAAGCCCGTCCACCGCCGCGTGCTGTACGCGATGTACGACGGCGGCTACCGGCCCGAGAAGGGCTTCTACAAGTGCGCCCGCGTCGTCGGTGACGTCATGGGTACGTACCACCCGCACGGTGACTCCTCCATCTACGACGCGCTCGTCCGCCTGGCGCAGCCGTGGTCGATGCGGATGCCGCTCGTCGACTCCAACGGCAACTTCGGCTCCCCGGGCAACGACCCGGCCGCCGCCATGCGCTACACCGAGTGCAAGATGGCGCCGCTGTCGATGGAGATGGTCCGGGACATCGACGAGGAGACCGTCGACTTCACGGACAACTACGACGGCCGCAACCAGGAGCCGACGGTCCTCCCGGCGCGCTTCCCGAACCTGCTGGTCAACGGCTCCGCCGGCATCGCGGTCGGCATGGCGACCAACATCCCGCCGCACAACCTCCGCGAGGTCGCCGAGGGCGCCCTGTGGTACCTGGCCCACCCCGAGGCCGGCCACGAGGAGCTCCTCGACGCGCTCATCGAGCGGATCAAGGGCCCCGACTTCCCCACCGGCGCGCTCGTCGTCGGCCGCAAGGGCATCGAGGAGGCGTACCGCACCGGTCGCGGCTCCATCACGATGCGCGCGGTCGTCGAGGTCGAGGAGATCCAGAACCGCCAGTGTCTGGTGGTCACGGAACTCCCGTACCAGACCAACCCGGACAACCTCGCGCAGAAGATCGCCGACCTGGTGAAGGACGGCAAGATCGGCGGCATCGCCGACGTCCGCGACGAGACCTCGTCCCGGACCGGCCAGCGCCTGGTCATCGTGCTCAAGCGCGACGCCGTCGCCAAGGTCGTCCTCAACAACCTGTACAAGCACACCGACCTCCAGACGAACTTCGGCGCCAACATGCTGGCGCTCGTCGACGGCGTGCCGCGCACCCTCTCGCTCGACGCGTTCATCCGCCACTGGGTGACGCACCAGATCGAGGTCATCGTCCGCCGGACGAAGTTCCGGCTGCGCAAGGCCGAGGAGCGCGCCCACATCCTGCGCGGCCTCCTCAAGGCGCTCGACGCCATCGACGAGGTCATCGCCCTCATCCGGCGCAGCGACACCGTCGACGTCGCCCGCGCGGGCCTGATGGACCTGCTGACGATCGACGAGATCCAGGCCAACGCGATCCTGGAGATGCAGCTCCGCCGGCTCGCCGCCCTGGAGCGCCAGAAGATCATCGCCGAGCACGACGAGCTCCAGGCGAAGATCAACGAGTACAACGCGATCCTCGCCTCGCCCGAGAAGCAGCGGGCCATCGTCAGCGAGGAACTGACCGCGATCGTCGAGAAGTTCGGCGACGACCGCCGCTCCAAGCTGGTGCCCTTCGACGGTGACATGTCCATCGAGGACCTCATCGCCGAAGAGGACATCGTCGTCACCATCTCGCGTGGCGGCTACGTGAAGCGGACGAAGACCGAGGACTACCGCTCGCAGAAGCGCGGCGGCAAGGGCGTGCGCGGGACGAAGCTGAAGCAGGACGACATCGTCGACCACTTCTTCGTCTCCACCACCCACCACTGGCTGCTCTTCTTCACCAACAAGGGCCGGGTCTACCGGGCCAAGGCGTACGAGCTGCCGGACGCCGGCCGGGACGCGCGCGGCCAGCACGTGGCCAACCTGCTGGCCTTCCAGCCGGACGAGCAGATCGCCCAGATCCTGGCGATCCGCGACTACGAGGCCGCGCCGTACCTGGTCCTCGCCACCCGCTCCGGCCTGGTGAAGAAGACCGCGCTGAAGGACTACGACTCGCCGCGCTCCGGCGGCGTCATCGCGATCAACCTGCGCGAGCGCGACAACGGCGCCGAAGGCGTCGCCGACGAGCTGATCGGCGCCGAGCTGGCCTCCGCCGAGGACGACCTGCTGCTGATCTCCAAGAAGGCGCAGTCGATCCGCTTCACCGCCACGGACGAGGCGCTGCGCCCGATGGGACGCGCCACTTCCGGTGTCAAGGGCATGAGTTTCCGCGAGGACGACGAACTGCTCTCGATGAATGTCGTCCGGCCCGGTACGTTCGTCTTCACCGCGACGGACGGCGGGTACGCCAAGCGCACCCCCGTCGACGAGTACCGCGTCCAGGGTCGTGGCGGCCTCGGTATCAAGGCCGCCAAGATCGTGGAGGACCGTGGTTCGCTCGTGGGTGCGCTGGTGGTCGAGGAGACCGACGAGATCCTCGCCATCACGCTCTCCGGCGGTGTGATTCGTACGCGAGTCAACGAAGTCAGGGAGACCGGCCGTGACACCATGGGCGTCCAGCTGATCAACCTGGGCAAGCGCGATGCCGTCGTCGGCATCGCACGGAACGCCGAGGCCGGCAGCGATGACGAGGACGGCGAGGACGTCGTCGACGCCGAGGGTGCCCTTGAGGCAGCCGAGGCCGAGGCATCGGTCGAGGGCACGGAGCCTGCGACCGGGGATCACGAGGAGTAGAGCGTGAGTGGAGCCACGGGCGCCGGATCGGCGGCCGCCGGAGCTTCTGCAGGTGCTGGAGCGTACGGCGCCCGTGGCTCGGCCACGGACTCCCAGGGGGGTGCGGTGACGGACACGCGGGGGCAGCAGCCCTCCTACGACAGCTACAGCGGGCCTCTGCCCGGCGAGCGTCAGGGCGGGCAGCAGCAGGGCCCGTACCACCCGCCGCAGGCCTACGGCGCCGCGACGCAGGGCGGCCAGGCGCGGGGTGACAACGCCGGTGCGGTGCGCCGGCCGCGGACCGGTGCGCGCACCACGCCGCGGACCCGCAAGGCGCGGCTGCGGGTGGCGAAGGCCGACCCGTGGTCGGTGATGAAGGTGAGCTTCCTGCTCTCCATCGCACTGGGCATCTGCACGGTCGTCGCGGCGGCGGTGCTGTGGATGGTCATGGACGCCATGGGCGTCTTCTCGACGGTCGGCGGGACGATCAGCGAGGCGACGGGCTCGAACGAGTCCAACGGCTTCGACCTGCAGTCCTTCCTGTCGCTGCCGCGGGTCCTGATGTTCACCTCGGTGATCGCGGTGATCGACGTGGTCCTGATGACGGCCCTGGCGACCCTCGGCGCGTTCATCTACAACCTGTCGGCGGGCTTCGTCGGCGGTGTCGAGCTGACGCTGGCCGAGGACGAGTAGGACGTGCGGTCGGGTGTGGGGCCGGTGCCGAGGTACCGATTTTGGGACTGGCCCCCACGTGCGCTAATCTTCAGGAGTCAGCGCGCGGGACACACACCGCAAAGCGCGGCGGGGCTATAGCTCAGTTGGTTAGAGCGCATCCCTGATAAGGATGAGGCCACAGGTTCAAATCCTGTTAGCCCCACAGTGCGAAAGACCCCCGACCGATCGTGGTCGGGGGTCTTTCGCGTTCATGGCGTCTTCGTCGTCCGCGGTGTCTGCGACATATTCGGCATCTTCGGCGTCTTCGGCGTCTTCGGCGTTTCCGGTGTCCGTGGCCGATCCCGGCCGGTCAGTCGGTTCCGACGTGGAACCTCGCCAGCGCGAAGATGATCGCGAGGTCGAGTGCCATCACGGGGATGGCCCACACCGGGTAGTACGGAATGAACATGAACTGGGTGATCAGGCTGATCCCCGCCGCCGCCACGCCCGCCCCGCGCCCCCAGCTCTTGTTGCTCACGACTCCCAGGCCGGCGACGACGAGTCCCAGTCCGACCACGATGTGGATCCAGCCCCAGGCGGTCAGGTCGAACCGATAGACGTACCGGGACGCGGCGAACAGGTTGTCCCTCGCGATGGCGGACGCGCCCATGAGGATGCTCAGGGGGCCACTGAGCATCATCACGCACCCGGCGAAGACGCTCGGGCCGCTGAGCTCCTGTCCGCTGTCCGGCCCCCTGTGCCCTCGCGGTGTCTCGTTCGGCATCGCTGCCATGGCCGCCACCTTCCTGTACGGCGAGGTCACCGACGCACAAAGCCTGTGCGACGCAGGCCGCGCCCTTCTGACAGGATCACCGCGAACCCTCCGCACCGCGACCGCAGCCGCCAGGGGGAGGCGTGTGGCCCCGCCGCCCCGGACGGTTGCTCCGTCCGGGTCGATCTCGTTGCGTGATGTTTGGCGCTCGCACAGGTCACCGATCGGTATCGGTCGATGTGTAGAGTGGGCGTCAGAAGTCTCCTACGTCAACGAAAGACGAGGTCGCGCGGTGAAGAAGCTGCTCCTGGTCGCACTGGCCGCCATCGGCGGGCTCCTCGTGTACCGCCAGATCCAGGCGGATCGCGCCGAGCAGGACCTGTGGACGGAGGCGACCGACTCCGTGCCGTCCGGTTCCGGTGTCTGAGACCCACCCAACTGAAGTCGAGATCCCGGCCGCGCATCGCGCGGCCGGGATTTTCGCGTCATAGCCCCCGGCGCTCCGCACGCCGTTCCGGACCGGGACGCGCGGCCATGAGTTCGCCGAAGCAAATCGATGAATTGCTCGGGCAAAGTAGTGTGCCCGGCCCGGCAGCGGGGCGGCGACCGGGGGCGTCTTCGGCACCCGAGCGCCACGCGCGCGCGTGGCGGCCCCGAGGACGCGGTGAACCCGGGTGAATCCGCCCCCGGTGCGGACACCGGAGCCACCAGCGGGGCAGGATGGTCCGGCACGACGGCCATGGCGGTCGGTGGCGGGGCACCCCTCCTGCTCGCGGGGGTCGTCCTCGCCGTCCGGCGGACACGGGCCGGGGCGCGGTGACGGACACGACGAGGAGAAGCGCGTGAGCACGCAGGCGGGGGCCACGACCGGGCGAGGGACCGGGCGTCGGGGGAGGACCACGGCCCGGACGCGGAAGGTCGCGGCGCTCCTGACGGCGGCCGCCGCGATGGGCACGCTCACCGCACTGCCCGCGTGGGCGGCCGAGGGGGCTCCCCTGCCCGCGTACGCCTTCGACCCCTCGGCGCAGCGGATCGCCGGCGCGGCCTCCAGCGCCGACGCCAAGCCGCTGGAGCCCGGCCGGACCTACCGGGACACCCTGAAGAAGGGCGGCAAGGTCTACTACCGGCTCAACCTGGACACCGCGAGGAACACGTACGTCTCGGCGGTCGCCGTCCCGAAGCCGGGCGGGAAGGCCGCGTACGGCGACGGCATCCGGATCGCGATCCAGGACGGCTCCGGCGTCGAGTGCGGCTACCAGGAGGTCAACTTCGGGTCCGGCGAGTACGTCCGGCCGCTGACCGGCTACGCGCGCCGGATCGTCCACCCGGACGTCTCCGGCTGCCAGGAGGCCGGCACGTACTACGTGATCGTCGAGCGCGAGTCGGACGCCACCTCCACCCCGGACGACTGGGAGCTGGAACTCCAGCACGTCACCGAGCCGCTGCTGAAGCAGAACGGGCCGGACAAGCTGCCCGACTCCTGGCCCTCGGGGACGCCCGCGCCGCTCGCCGTCGAGTCGAGGAAGCGGCAGGGCGGGAACGGCTTCCACGACGCCGTCTCGCTGGACAAGGGGGAGTGGAGGGCGGACATCCGGCCCGGCCAGACGCTCTTCTGGCGGGTGCCGGTGGACTGGGGGCAGCAGTTGTTCGCCACCGCCGAGCTGGGCAGCAGCGCCGCGGGAGACGAGCTGGTCGGCGACGCGCTCGCGCTCGGACTCGACAACCCGGCGCGCGGCTTCGTCGACCTCCAGACGGTCAGCTACACCGGCAAGCCCGCCACGGCCGCCCTCGACCCGCAGCGGCCGGTCGACCACAAGAACCGGTCCGCGTACGACAACGGCACGAACGGCATGCGGTTCGCCGGCTGGTACTACCTCACCGCCACGCTCAGCCCGGAGATCGCCGAGGAGTACGGGGACCAGGCCCTGCCGCTGATCCTGAGGGTCGACGTGACCGGAGAGAAGAAGCCGGGCCCGGGCTACGCCGGGGACGCGGGCGTCTTCCAGGTGACCGCCGACGACCGGAAGGCCGCGGCGAGCGGCGCGACGGGGGCGGAGACCGCCACCGACCCGACGATGGTCGCCGTCGCGGCGGGCGGCCTCGGCCTCGGCACCGTGCTGCTCGTCGGCCTCGGGGTCTGGACGCTGCTGGCCCGCAGGGCGGCCCGCTGACCGCCGACCGCCGACCGCCGACTCAGACCTGGGTCAGCGCCCAGAAACCGACCGCCAGCGACACCAGCGCGAGCAGCAGCACCGGGACCGCCACCTTCGGGGGCGGTCCCGGACGTCGTTCGGGGGCCGTCCTCGGGGTCGGCTCAGGGGCCGGGGCGGGAACCCGGTCGGGCCGAGCGGTGTATGGATTCGTAGGGGCGTAGGGATGCGTGGACGCGGGCGTGTGCGGATGCGTCTGCGGACGCGTCTGCGGCGCCGAGGGATCGAAGGGGGGTACGGGATGGGCGACCGGCGGGGGCAGATGGAAGCTGCCCGTCTCGGAAGGGCCGGCCACCGGCTGGTACTGCTGCTGGTACGGGTTCTGCCCGGGCCCCTGGTACGGCTCCTGGAACGCCTGCGGAGCGGGCGCCGCGGCCGGGACCGGCGGGGCCTGCGGGGCGTCCCGCTGGGGCGGCGGGGCGTCCTGGACCGGGCGGGCGACCGGGCCCTCGGGGCCGAAGCCGGCCGGCAGCGGGCCGAGCTGGTCGAGGATCTCCACCGGGTCCTCGTCGGCCGCCGGCTCGGGCAGCATCTCCACGGCGGCGCTCAGCGCCTTCCGCGCGCCCGTGGCCGTCCGGAAGCGGGCCTGCGGATCGGGCTGGAGCAGCCCGGCCAGGACCTGCCACAGCGGCTCCGGGACGCTCGCGGGCGCGGGCGGGGTGCCGTGGGCGAGGAAGTGCTCCACCAGGGCCTGGGAGTCCGGGCGGGTGCCGTGCAGCAGATAGAGCGCGACGAGCCCGACCGCGTACAGGTCCGCCGTGAAGTCCGGCTCGGCGCCGAGGAGCTGCTCGGGCGCGAAGTAACCGGGCGTGCCCACCACGTAGTTGGTCTCGGTGAGCCGGGGTTCGCCCTTGCGCATCGAGATGCCGAAGTCCGACAGGCGCAGGTGCGGACGGCCCGTACCGGTCGCCTCCATCAGGATGTTGGCCGGCTTGATGTCCCGGTGGACGACGCCCTCCGCGTGCACCGTCGCCAGGCCCGAGAGCAACTGGTCGAGGAGGCCGCAGACATAGCGGGGCGGCAGCGGGCCGTAGTCGCCGATGACGTGGGCGAGCGAACCGCCGGCGATCAGGTCCATCGTGAAGAGGACCTTGTCGTCGTCGGCGGCCCAGCTGGCCGGTGCGAGGACGTGCGGATGGTCGATCCGCAGCGCCTGCTCGCGGACGAAGCGGAGCAGCGTGTGCGCGTCGCTCTGCTGGAGCACCTTGGCCGCCACATAGCGGCGGCGGCGGTGGTCCCAGGCGCGCCAGACCGCCCCGGCCCCGCCCCGTCCGATCGGGTCGATCAGCTCGTACCTGCCGGCGAAGACCTCACCCATCGCGCTGCGCCCGCTCCCCGTCCGTCGTCCGTCGTCAGTCGTGCGTGTGCCGTGTCAGTTCTGGTGCGACTCGTAGTGGGCGACCGCGTCCGCGGTGCGCCCGGCTCCGTACACCCGGAGGAACTCTGCCAGCTCCGGGTGGGCCGGGGCGAGGGAGTCGGCGGCGTCGATGATGTCCCCGGCCGCGGCCACGGAACGCAGCAGGGACTGGATCTCGCGGACCACGCGGCGCACGGTGGGGGCGCCGGATCCGCTGGTGGTCTGGCCGCTGGTGCCGGTCAGCACGGAGCCGCCCTGGGACTTCTTGATCTCGTCCATGCGGTCGGTGGCCTCGGCGGCGCTGACGCTGCCGTCGGCGACCTGCACGGCGAGCTCCTGGAGGGCCTGGACGCGCTGGACCACGGCAGGGTTACCGATCTTGGCGCGCTGGCCGCTCATGAGCTGGGAGAGCATGGGCGCGGAGAGTCCGAGCACG
The DNA here is from genome assembly GCF_042794995.1 of Streptomyces sp. NPDC056503. Taxonomy (NCBI): domain Bacteria; kingdom Bacillati; phylum Actinomycetota; class Actinomycetes; order Kitasatosporales; family Streptomycetaceae; genus Streptomyces; species Streptomyces sp. NPDC056503. The sequence continues at coordinate 378 of NZ_JBHTST010000007.1, read as the reverse complement.
GCGGCCAGCCTGGCCTGGTTGAGCCCGAGATCGTCGATCAGCCGACGGAAGAGCGCCCCCAGCGGCTCTCCGTACCAACTGCGCTGAAGCTCTCTGGCTCTTGCCGTGGCTTCCTGCTGCGCTGCGTCCATCACTTCTCCCCATCCCTGTGGTTCGCCACTGCGAACCCCGGTCAGCATCTTACGGAGCGTGGTCGTTCATCGGGAGTCCCCACCTTTTGCCCGGCACAGGGGGAGAACCGGTACGCTGTCCTCGTTCCGGGGCCTTAGCTCAGTTGGTAGAGCGCTGTCTTTGCATGGCAGATGTCAGGGGTTCGACTCCCCTAGGCTCCACCGGAAAGAAAAAGCCCCTCCGGCCTGCGGAAAAGCAGGCCGGAGG
>NZ_JBHTST010000006.1:0-118895 GCF_042794995.1 Streptomyces sp. NPDC056503 | reverse complement strand
CGCCGATCCGGCCGGCGACCGCGCGCCCCTCCTCCTCCAGGAGGTCGGTGAGCAGCACGCGGGCGCCCGCCGCGGCGGCCGCCCACGCGGCCGCCGCGCCGAGCCCCCGGGCGCCGCCGGTGACGATCACCGCGCGATCGCCCAGCGCGTCCGCGGGCACGCCGGTCACGCGCGGGCCTCCGCGATGGCGTTGACGGCCAGCCAGCCGAAGGTCATGGCGGGGCCGATGGTGGCGCCGGGCCCCGGGTAGGTCTCGCCCATGACGGCGGAGGAGACGTTGCCGGAGGCGTACAGGCCGGGGATGGCGGTGCCGTCCTCGCGGAGCACCCGGGCGGTGGCGTCGGTGAGGAGGCCGCCCTTGGTGCCGATGTCGCCGGGGTGGACGGGGATCGCGTGGAAGGGGCCCTTCTCCAGCGGCGCCAGGTTGGGGTTGGGCAGGGTCGGGTCGCCGTAGTAGCGGTCGTAGACGCTGTCGCCCCGGTGGAAGTCCTCGTCCCTGCCCGCCCGGGCGAAGCCGTTGAAGCGCTCCACGGTCGCGCGCAGCCGCTCGGGGGCGGCGCCGACGAGCCCGGCGAGCTCCTCCACCGTCGCGGCCTGCTTGACGAAGCCGCTCTCCCGCCAGGGCCGGGGGAAGGCCTGGCCGGGGAAGAGCCCCGTGAAGATGTACCGGGACCTGGCCGTGGCGTCGAGGATCAGCCAGGACGGTACGGCGGTGGCTCCGCCGCGGGCCTGGTGGGCGTACATGGCGTCGACGAACTCGTGGTAGGGTGCCGCCTCGTTGGCGTACCGCTCCCCCGCCGAGTCGACGATCACCATGCCGGGGATGCCCCGGTCGGCGACGAGGAAGAAGGGCTTGCCGTCCGGGGGTACGACGGTCGGAGCGCCCCACACCTTGTCCATCAGGTCGACGGCGGCGCCGAGGGCGAGGGCGGGTTCCAGGGCGTCGCCGGTCTGGCCCTCGGCGGCGGCGCTCCACGCGCCGGAGGTGGGGGCCGGCAGGTGCTTCTCGCGCAGGGCCTGGTCGTGGGAGAAGCCGCCGGAGGCGAGGACCACGCCGCCGGTGGCCCGGACGGCGAGTTCGCGGCCGTCCTTGCGGACCCGGATCCCGGTGACCCTGCCGTCCTCCTCGACCAGGCCGGTGAGGGGCGCGGAGAGCCAGAGTTCGCCGCCGAGGAGGTCGAGCGAGTGGCGCATGCGGGCGACGAGCGCCTCGCCGAGCGCGAGGGGTTCGCGGCGGGTGACGAGGGCCTTGGCGGCGCGGGCGCCGACCTTGAGGGCGGTGCGCCGGCCGGCCCAGGTGCGGCCGACCATGTTCAGGTCGTGGAAGTCCCGGGAGGTGATGGTCAGGCCGTAGGTGGGGAGCCCGGCGCGGCGCATGGTGGCGCGCCGTTCGGGGGCGAGCCGGCGGAAGTCGAAGACCTCGGGTTCGACGGAGCGGCCCTGCGGGTAGCCGCCGAGCCGCTCCGGGTAGTAGTCGGAGTAGCCGGGGGTGTAGACGAAGCGGACGGCGGTGCGGTCGTGGAACTCCCGGACCATGCGCGGTCCGTACCGTACGTAGGCGTCCTTGCGGGCGTCGGTGACGCGGTCGCCGACGGTGGCGTCCAGATAGGCGCGGGCCTTCTCCGGGGTGTCGCCGAGCCCGGCGGCGTCCAGGTGGAAGTTGCCGGGCACCCAGATGGCGCCGCCGGACAGGGCCGTGGAGCCGCCGTAGGCGTCGGTCTTCTCCACCACCAGGGCGGTCAGGCCGCGCAGCCGGGCGGTGAGGGCCGCGGCCATGCCGGCGGCTCCGGAGCCGACCACGACCACGTCGTAGCCGTGGTCCCAGGTGCTGTTCATCGCGTTCTCCCTCGTGGTCGGCGGGCGGTGACGCGGGCGTCGGTGAGGACGGGGGCGTCCTCGCGCTCCGCGGCGGTGGCGGTGAGCCGGTGTCCGTCGGCGGTGTGCCAGATCCTCAGGCGGAGCGTCTCGCCGGGGAAGAACACCCCGGCGAAGCGGGTGCGGCAGCCGGTGACCGCACCGGCGTCGCCGTCGAGCAGCCGGTCGGTGACGGCCTTGACGGCCATGCCGAAGGTGCAGAGCCCGTGCAGGACGGGCCGGTCGTAGCCGGCCCGGCGCGCGGTCGCGGGGTCGGCGTGGAGCGGGTTCCAGTCGCCGGTGAGCCGGTAGAGCAGGGCCTGCTGACGGAGCGTGGGGAGCTCCAGGACCAGGTCCGGTTCCCGGTCGGGGGCGGGGAGGCGGTCGGAGGGGCCGCGGTCGCCGCCGAAGCCGCCCTCGCCCCGGGCGAAGACGTGGTTGCGCTGGGTGAGGAGGGGTGCGCCGTCCTCGCCGAGGAGCGTGGACTCCTGGACGAGGACCGCGCCGGTGCCCTTGTCGTACACCTCCGCGAGCCGGGTGACGGCGGTGGCACGGGCGGCGGCGGGCAGCGGCCGGTGGACGGTGATCTCCTGCCCGCCGTGCAGGACGCGCGCGAGGTCGAGGTCGACGCCGGGCAGCTCGAAGACCTGGAAGCCGACGCCTCCGGTGCCGCCGGCGACGACACCGAAGGTGGGCAGGGTCCGCAGGCCGTCCTCGTGGCCCTCGTACACGTAGCGGAGTTCGCGCGGGTCGGTCTCGGGGACGCCCGCGCCGAGCGCCAGGTGGTAGAGGCGCACGGCGCGGGAGTCCCAGGAGACCTCGGTGCGCACCGGGGGCGCGGCCAGTGCCCTCTCGGGGTCGAGGGGCATCAGAAGGCCCCGACGGCGTAGCGGCTGCGGTAGTAGAGCAGCGGCCGGCCGTCCTCGCCGGCGTCGAGGGCGACGACGTGGGCGGTGACGAGGTGGTGGTCCCCGGCCTCGTACACCTCGTGCAGTTCGCACTCGACGTGGGCGAGCGCGCCGTCGACGCGGACGGTTCCGTGGTCGCTCACCCGCCAGGGCACGCCGGCGAACTTGTCGGCGCCGCTGCGGCCGAGGGCGGCGCAGGTGGTCCGCTGGTCCTCGGCGAGGATGTTGACGCAGAAGCGGCCGGCCCGCCGGATCCTCGGCCAGCTGCTGGAGGACCTGCCGACGGCGAGCATCACCAGCGGGGGGTCGAGGGAGAGGGAGGCGAAGGACTGGCAGGCGAAGCCGGCGGGTGCGCCGTCGTCGAGGGCGGCCACGACGGTGATGCCGCTCGCGAAGCGTCCGAGGACGTCCCGGAAGCGGGCGGGGTCGATCAGCCGTTCCACTGGTGGCCCCAGACGCTGTCGGCGGTGATCTCCTTGGCGACCCAGGTGGCCGGGTCGACGATCAGCCCGTCCCAGCCGTACTCGACCTGGAAGCCGCCGGGGGCCTGGGCGTAGAAGGAGACCATGCGGTCGTTGGTGTGGCGGCCGAGGCTGGAGGCGATGGGGATGCCGGCGGCCTGCATGCGGTCGAGGCCGAGGCCGACGTCGTCGAGGGTCTCCAGCTCGACCATGAAGTGGACGATGCCGGGCGGCAGCGCGCCCGGGTAGAGGCCGAGGCTGTGGTGGCGGCGGTTGGGGCTGAGGAAGTGCATCCAGTGGAAGTCGCGCTGCTCGGCGGCGGTGGGGACGGCCTGCGGCGGGAGCTTCATGGAGTCGCGGAGCTGGAAGCCGAGGAGGTCCTCGTAGAAGCCGAGGGCGGCCTCGACGTCCGGGACGGGCAGGACGACGTGGCCGAGGCCGAGGTCTCCGGTGACGAAGCGGTTGCCGTAGGGGGCGGCGAGGGGGGTGTGGTCCTGGGCCTGGCCCCAGTAGAGCTCCAGCGGGTTGCCGCACGGGTCCGTGAGGTGGATCAGGCCCTGGACGCGGCGCTCGGCGAGTTCGCCGGCGTCGGCGGTCTTGACGGCGACACCGGCCGCCTCCAGCTCGGCGGCGGCCTCGGCGAGGGCGGCGGCGCCCGCGAGTTCCCAGCCGGCGGCGAGCAGCCGGTCGGAGTCGCCGGCCTGGATGGCGATGCGGTAGGCGCGGTCGTCGAGGCGCAGCAGGAGGGTGGTGTCGGTGGAGCCGGGGGCCTCGGCCATGCCGAGGATGTCGAGGGTGTAGCGGCGCCACTCGTCGAGGCGGGTGGTCTCCAGGCGCAGGTAGCCGAGTGCGCGAACGTCCATGGGGCACCTCTTCGGTCGGTGGGAGGGGGTCAGTGGGTGAAGAAGTCGACGGCGAGGCGGTTGAACTCGTCGGCCTGTTCGGTCTGGGCCCAGTGGCCGCAGTGCGGGAAGACGTGCAGGCGCGCGTCGGGGATGGTCTTCAGGGCGACGAGGGCGCCGTCGAGCGGGTTGACGCGGTCCTCGCGGCCCCAGGTGAGCAGCACCGGCCGGGTGATCCGGTGGGCCTCGCGCCAGAGCATGGTGGCCTCGGCCCAGAGGGGGTTGGCGAAGGAGGCCGCCATGCGGGCGGCGCCCAGGCGGGTCTGGGGGTCGGTGGCGGAGGCCCACCGCTCCTCGACCAGCGCGTCGGTGACGACGGACTGGTCGTACGCCATGACGGAGAGGAAGGCGCGGAGCTGTTCCTTCGTCGGCTCGGGGGAGGCGTTGAACTCGAAGAGGCGCTTGATGCCTTCGGTCGGGTCGGGGGCGAAGAGGTTGACGGAGACGCCGCCGGGGCCCATGAGGAGGAGCTTGTCGGTCTTCTCCGGGTGGTCCAGGGCGATCCGGACGGCGGTCCCGCCGCCGAGCGAGTTGCCCACGAAGTGGGCGCGCTCGATGCCGAGTCCGTCCATCAGGGCGGCGACGGCACGGGCGCTGTAGCTGAAGTAGTCCCGGTCGAGCACCGGCTTGTCGGAGCGGCCGTAGCAGGGCTGGTCGACGAGGAGGGTGCGGAACTCCCGGGCGAAGACGGGGAGGTTGCCGCCGAAGTTGCTCCAGCCGGAGGCTCCGGGGCCGCCGCCGTGCAGCATGATCACGACGGGGGCGTCGGGCCGGTCGGCGGGTCCGGCCTCGTGGTAGTGGAGGGTGAGGCCGGCCGCCTCGGCGGTGCGGGAGGTCGACGCGTGGGTGAGCTCGGTCATCTGCGGCTGCCTCTCAGGCCATGGTGTCTTGGATGTCGATGCCGAGGGCGCACTGCCCGTACATGACGAGGGCGCGCTCGGGGTCGTTGGCGGCGTGGCCGCGGCCGGTGTGGGCGTCGCGCCAGGCGCGCTGGACCGCGCCGGGGCCGGTGCGCATGGCGTTGCCGCCGGCGTTCTCCATGAGGAGGTCGACCGCGCCGACCGCGCGTTCGGTGGCGAGCACCTGGTCCCGGCGGGTGCGGGTGCGCAGCTCCATGGGGATCTCCTCGCCGCGCTCGGCGAGGGCGTACATGGCGCCGATGTTGCGGGTGAGCTGGAGCCAGGCGGCGTCGATGTCGCTGGCGGCGCGGGCGATGCGGACCTGGGCGAAGGGGTCCTCGGCGACCTGCTGTCCGTAGGAGACGCGGAACCGCTTCCGGGTGGCCTCGGTGTAGGCCTCGTAGGCGCCCTCGGCGATGCCGACGACCGGGGTGGCGATGGTGGTGGTGAAGACGCCGGCGTACGGCAGCCGGTAGACGGGTTCGGGGTTGATCTCGTGGCCCGGCACGTCCAGGGCGGTGACCGGGCCGAAGCTGAGGGCGCGGTGGTCGGGGACGAAGACGTCGTCGACGACGACGTCGTTGCTGCCGGTGCCGCGCAGGCCGACGGTGTCCCACACGTCGTCGATCCGGTAGTCGGCACGGGGGACGAGGAAGGTGCGCATGTCGACCGGGTTGCCCTCGGCGTCGGTGACGAGGCAGCCGAGGAGGGCCCAGCGGGCGTGGTCGCAGCCGGAGGAGAAGTGCCAGCGGCCGGAGAGGCGGAATCCGCCGTCGACGGCGGAGGCCTTGCCGGTGGGGGCGTACGAGGAGGCGATCCGGGTCCTGGGGTCGGTGCCCCAGACCTCCTGCTGGGCGCGGGGGTCGAAGAGGGCGACGTGCCAGGGGTGGACGCCGACCACGGAGGCGACCCAGCCGGTCGACCCGCAGGCCTTGGCGATCTCCTTGACCGCCGTGTAGAAGACCACGGGGTCGGCGGCGGCGCCGCCGAACGCCTTCGGCTGGAGCAGCTGGAAGAAGCCGGTGTCCTCCAGTTCCTTGACGGAGGCGTCGGGCACGCGCCGTGCCTCCTCGGCCTCGGCGGCGCGTTCGCGCAGGACGGGGGCGAGGTCGCGAACGGCTGCCAGGACGTCGTCGGCCATGGGGGCATCCCCTTTCGGGTCGTGGTGGGGGAATGCCAGGACCGTACGGCGAGCCGTACGGCCGGGAGAACGCGTCGCTCCCACTGAGCGGGAAGGCGGCGCGGGAGCCGGTGGGCCGGGTCCCGCGCGGAGGTCAGAGCATGGGGTCGTGGACGTCGAGGCCGACGGCGTCCCGGCCGAAGAGGAGCAGGGCGCGGTCGACGTCGTTGGCGGCCTGGCCGCGTCCGGTGTGCAGGTCGCGCCAGGCCCGGGCGAGGACGTCGTCGCCGCCGCGCAGGGGGCTGCCGCCGGCGTTCTCGCGGAGCAGGTCGACGGCGGTCAGGGCGCGTTCGGTGGCGAGGGCCTGGTCCCGGCGGACGCGGGCGCGCAGCGAGCGGGAGGGTTCGCGGCCGGCCCGGGCCGTCTCGTACAGCTCGGCGGTGTCGCGGGCGAGCTGGAGCCGGGCGGCGTCGATCTCCCCGGCGGCGCGGGCGATGCGGACCTGGGCGAAGGGGTCCTCGGCGACGCGCCGTCCGGGCGGGAGGGCGGGGTGGGCGCGGGCGGTCCCGACGTGGTGGTCGTAGGCGCCTTCGGCGATGCCGACCATGACGGTGGAGATGGTGGTGGTGAAGAGGGCGGCGTAGGGCAGCCGGTAGACGGGGTCGGGGTTGGCCTCGTGGCCGGGGCAGCGGAGCGCGGTGATGGGGCCGTATCCGAGGGAGCGGTGGGCGGGGACGAAGGCGTCGTCGACGACGATGTCGTGGGCGCCGCCGCCGCGCAGCCCGACGGTGTCCCACACGTCGTCCACCCGGTGGTCGGTCCGGGGGACGAGGAAGGTCCTCATGTCCAGCGGGCGGCCGTCGGCGTCGCTGACGAGTCCGCCGAGCAGGGCCCAGCGGGCGTGGTCGGCGCCGGCCGCGTGGTGCCAGCGGCCGGAGAGCCGGTGGCCTCCGTCGACGGGGGTGACGGTGCCGGTGGGGGCGTGCGAGGAGCAGACCAGGGCGGAGTCGTCGTCGCCCCAGACGTCGCGCTGGGCGCGCGGGTCGAGCTGCGCGACGTACCAGGAGTGGACGCCGAGGAGGGCCGCGGTCCAGCCGGTGGAGCCGCAGGCCCGGGCGATCTCGTGGACGGCGGCGTGGAAGACGTCGGGTCCTGCGGCGAGCCCGCCGTACGCGCGGGGCCGCAGCAGCCGGAAGAAACCGGTGCCGGCCAGGTCGGCCAGGGAGGCGTCGGGCACGCGGCGGAGCTCCTCCGCCTCGGCGGCGCGCTCGCGCAGGGCGGGGGCGAGGGCGCGGACGGCGGTGAGGACGTCGTGGTCGCGCATGGGGTGCCTCTCGGATCCGGGGCCCGGATCGTGGACTCCTCCGGGGTGACGGGAGCGAACCTACGCGTTACCGTTCCGAGACGGAACACCCTCTTCCCGTACCCGCCGCCCCTCTGGCAACCTCCACGCAATACCGGAGATTACGGACGCGGCTGGGCTCTCGCCCGTCGCGCCGTCCGTGTGGGGAGGTGTCGATGACGACCCATGCCGTCGAGCGGACCGAGGCCGAGGGTGCTCCGCTGTCGCTGCTGGAGAAGGCGGCGAAGGTGCTCGGGGCCTTCCAGAGCGCGGGACCGCGCCTGACCCTCACCGAGGTCGTGCAGCGGTCGGGGATCCGGCGCTCCTCCGCCCACCGCATCCTGGACCAGCTGGTGCAGCTGCGCTGGCTGGAGCGGGAGGGCCGCGACTACCGGCTGGGCATGGGCATGCTGGAGCTCGGCGCGATGGCCTCGCACCACAACCGGCTGCGCCGCGCCGCCCTCCCCCATCTGCACGCCCTGCACGAGGCGACCGGCCATCTGGTGCACCTCACCGTCCTCGACGGCCCCGAGGTGGTCTACCTGGAGCGGATCGGCGGCTCCGACGACTCCGGGGTGCCCTCGCGGACGGGCGGCCGGCAGCCGGCGTACTGCACCGCGTCCGGGAAGGCGATCCTGGCGTTCAGCGACGCCGCCGTGGTGGAGCAGGTGATACGCGGCGGGCTGCGGCCCCGCACCCCCCGGACGATCACCCGCCCCGACCCCTTCCGCGCCGAACTGGCCCTGGTCCGCGAGCGCGGGGTCGCCTTCGACCAGGAGGAGGGGTTCCGGGGCGTCTTCTGTGTCGCGGCACCGCTGCGGGGCGCGGGCCGGGCCGTCGCGGCCGTCTCGGTCTGCGGCCACGGCGTCCACCGCGAGATGGAGCGGATCGCGCCGGTGGTGCGCGGCTGCGCGCGCTCCGTGTGGCAGTCGATGTTCGGCCCCGGCCGGCTGACGGAGCAGCGGGCGCAGCCGGTGGCGGAGACGGCCGCGCCGGGCGTGCCGCAGCCGTCGATGGACAACATGATGACCTGGCTGCGGTTCAGCGAGTGGATGTGAGGCGCTCCCCGAGCGCCCGCAGGCCGGTGGCGTAGACGCCGTCGCCGAACCGGGCCTCGACCTGGGCCGCCACCTCGTCCGCGGCGCGGTAGACGGCGGACCAGCGGACCTCGGCGCCTTCGGGGTGCGGACGGACGGCGAGCGTGGCCACGTACTCCTCCACGGGCAGCGCCCGCGGGTCGAGCAGCGTGTAGCGGTAGCGGCGCGCGGCGGGCTCGTGGGCCAGCAGGCGCTCGCGGGCGACGACCGCGCCGTCCAGGGTGAAGACCCTTACGGCGCCGGGCGCTTCGGGGTCGGCGCCGTCCTCCAGCGTGGCCGGCGGGAGGTGCGGATGCCAGTCGGCGAGGGTGGCGAAGCCGCCGGCGAGCGCCCAGACGGCGTCGGGGTCGGCGGCGATCACGAGGGAGCGTTCGAGGGTGCGGGGGGACATGGGGGCCTCCGTGGCGGGGTCCGTCGTCACCAGGTGCGGTCGCCGCGCAGGACGGCGTCGGCGCCGCCGTCCGCGAAGACGACCTGGCCGGTGACGAGCGTGTTCTCGGGCGAGGTGAGCCAGGCGATCAGCGGCGCGAGCTGCTCGGGCCGGGAGTGGCCGTGCAGGGGCATGGGGACGGCCCGTTCGACGAGGGCCCGGGTGGCGGGGTCGTCGAGGAGGGGCCGGGTCAGCGGGGTGAGGACCACGCCCGGGGCGACGGCGTTGAGCGGGATGCCCGCGCCGGCCCAGGCGTCGTCGGGGGCGGCGCGGCGGACCCAGCGGGAGACCGCCGCCTTGGAGGAGGAGTAGACGAGGTGTCCCTCGCCCCGGTCGACGGCGGCCCGGGCGGCGGCGACCGCGGCGGTCTCGTCCTGCGCGTCCGCCGCCGCCAGGATCGCCGGGTCGGTGGGGTGCACGGAGTCGACGGAGCCGACGACGAGGGCTCTCGGGTGGGAGCCGGCGGCGAGGAGCGGGCGCAGTCCTTCCAGGGTGGCCACGGCGCCGAAGTGGTTGACGCGGACGGTGACCGGGTCGAAGTGCGCGACGCCGGCGCAGGCGACGACGGCGTCGAGTCCGCCGTCGGCGAGCGCGCGGGCGCGGGACACGAGGGCGGCCCGGCCTTCGGGGACGGACAGGTCGGCGGTGATGTCGCCGCCCTCCAGGTCGGCGGTGAGGACCGTGTGGCCCTGTCGCCGGAGGAGGGCGGTGGTGGCCGCGCCGATGCCGGAGGCGGCTCCGGTGACCAGATACGTACGGGGCATGGGAGGCTCCTCGTCGGGGTTCAGGAGTAGGTGATCTCGACCCGGTCGGTGCGCGGCAGGGCCTGGCAGGCGAGGACGTAGCCGTCGGCCAGGTCCCGGTCGTCCAGGACCTCGTTGCGGGCCATCCCCACCTCGCCCGTGACGACCCGGCAGGTGCAGGCGCTGCACGCGCCCTCGCGGCAGGAGTACGGGGCGTCCACCCCGGCCGCGAGGAGCGCGTCGAGGAGCGGCACGTCCGGCGGCCAGGGGACGGTGCGGGTCTCGCCGTCGAGTTCCACCGTCACGGTGCCGGCGTCCTCGTCGGCGGCCGCCTCCGGGACGGGCGCGTCGAAGACGTCCCCGGAGAGGGAGAAGAACCGTTCCCGGTGGATGCGTTCGCCCGGTGCGCCGAGCGCGCGCAGCGCCTGTTCGACGGCGTCCATGAGCGGGCCCGGGCCGCAGACGAAGGCCTCGCGCGCGGCGTACGGGGCGAGCGCGGCGGCGAGCCGCTCCGGGACCGGGAGGCCCTGGAGCGATTCGAGCCAGTGGACCACCAGGAACCGTTCGGGGTGGGCGGTGGTCAGGGTGCGGAGCTCGTCGCGGAAGATGACCGCGTTCTCGTCGCGGTTGGCGTAGAGCAGGACGATCCGGCCGCGGCCCGCCGCGAGGACGGACTTGGCGATGGACAGGACCGGGGTGATGCCGCTGCCCCCGGCGACGAGCAGCAGGTCGCCGTCGAGGGAGTCCGGGGTGAAGGTTCCGGCCGGGGGCAGGACCTCCACCTCGTCCCCCGCGGCCAGGTGGTCGCAGACCCAGTTGGAGCCGTACCCCCCGGCGACCCGCTTGACGGTGACCTTCAGCGGTTCGCCGGTGTGGGGCGAGCTCGCCAGGGAGTAGCAGCGGGCGACGGACCCGCCGTCCGGTCCCGGCAGCCTCAGCGTGAGGAACTGCCCGGGCCGGTGGGCGAATCGGTCCGCGCTCTCCGGCGGCGGCCGGAGGACCAGGCTGCGGGCGTCGGGCGTCTCGGCGACGACCTCGACGATCCGCAGCCGGTGGGTGCGGCGCCCGGCGGGCGGGGCCGCCGACGGCTCAGCGGTCGACACGGACATCGCCGACCTCCAGGGTGCCGTCCGCGACCGCCCGCTCGATGCTGGACCGCAGCGACCGGCAGGTCGGTATCCGGGCGCTGCTCGCGCCCCGCCCCACCCGGTCGCGGAACTCGGCGCAGACGACGGCCGCGTCCTCGGTCCACTGCACGGAGGTGTGGGCGGGGGTGAACTTCTCGCACAGGACCTGGTTTCCGCAGGCCGCGCACTCGACGGGGCGCATGTCAGGGGGCTCCGGCTTCCGTCTCCGCCGCGCGGCGGGCCAGGTTCTCGTCGACCTCGGCGCGCCAGGCGGCGTTGGCCCGCCGGGTGTCGATCTCGAACTCGAAGCGCCTGGTCATCTCGTCCTTGACGTCGGCGGTGTCGACGTAGAACTGCTCGTACCAGCGGCGGAGCTGATAGACGGGGCCGTCCTCCTCGGTGAGGAGCGGGTTGTCGATCCGGGTCTTGTTCCTCCAGATCTCCACGTCCTGCTCGAAGCCGACGGTGGCGCCCTCGGCGGTGGCCTTCGCGGCCTCGGCGGCCTGTTCGTCGGTCATGCCGGGGAGCCGCTTGACGATGGCGCCGTACTGGAGGAGGAAGCTGTCGGCGTCGATCGGGTAGTGGCAGTTGATGAGGACGATCTCCAGCTCCTGGCCGTCGCCGACGTCGCTGTAGAGGTGGTCGATCATGTAGGAGGGGCCGTGGTAGGAGGCGTCGGAGCGCAGCCGGCCGGAGCTCAGGGTGCCGAGTTCCATGTCGCCCCGGGGGCTGCTCTCCATGTACTGGGTGGCGGTGTGGCCCTCGAAGACGTTCTTGAAGTACTCGGGGAAGGCGTAGTGGACGTAGTAGAAGTGCGCCATGTCCACGACGTTGTCGACGATCTCGCGGCAGTGGGAGCCCTCGACGCGGAGGGTCTTCCAGTTCCAGTCGCTCCACCGGTCGGCCTCGGGGCCGTGGACGCCGGCGATCTCGGGGACGGTGACCCCGGGGGGCGGCGGGTTCCCCTCCGGGTCGTGCCAGACGAAGAGCTGCCGGTTGCGCTCCAGGGTCAGCCAGGTGCGGGTGCGGGCCCGCGGCGGGACGCGGCGGGCGTACGGGATGCCGGCGCAGCGGCCGTCGCCGGCCCAGCGCCAGTCGTGGAAGGGGCAGGCGACGGCGTCGCCCTTGACGGTGCCGTGCGCGAGGTTGCCGCCCATGTGCGGGCAGTAGGCGTTGAGGACGTGGAGTCCGCCGTCGTCCTCGCCCCGGAAGACCACCAGCTTGGTGCCGAAGGCCTCGATCTCGTGCGGTGTGCCGTCCTTGAAGGAGTCGGCGAGGCCGAGGCAGTGCCAGCCCCGGGCGAAGCGGGTGGGCGGGCGGCCGGCTTCGATGACCCTGGCCTCGTCGCCGAGAGCAGTCATCATGTTCTCCCTGGGTTGTGGTGGGTTCAGTCGCGGGCGGCGGCGAGTTCGAGGGCGATGTCGATGAGCTGGTCCTCCTGGCCGCCGACCAGGCGCCGTTCGCCGGCCTTCAGCAGGATCTCGGCGCCGGGGACGCCGTACCGCTCGGCCTGCCGGTAGGCGTGCTTGAGGAAGCTGGAGTAGACGCCGGCGTGGCCCATGAGCAGGGCGAGCCGGTCGAGCCGGCACTCCTCGTCCATGACGGGGCGGACCACGTCCTCGGCCGCGTCGATGATCTTCAGGACGTCGATGCCGGTGCGGATGCCCATCTTGGCGCAGACGGCGACGAAGGCCTCGACGGCGGTGTTGCCGGCGCCGGCGCCGAGGCGGCGGGTGGAGCCGTCGATCTGGAGGGCTCCGGCCTTGACGGCGGCGACGGAGTTGCCGGTGCCGAGGGCGAGGTTCTCGTGGCCGTGGAAGCCGACCTGGGCGTCGCCGCCGAGCTCGGCGACCAGGGCCTGGACGCGGTCGGTGACGTCGTCCATGACCATGGCGCCCGCGGAGTCGACGACGTACACGCACTGGCAGCCCGCGTCGGCCATGATCCGGGCCTGCCGGGCGAGGTTCTCGGGGCTGGTGGAGTGGGCCATCATCAGGAAGCCGACGGTCTCCAGGCCCCGCTCGCGGGCGAGTCCGAAGTGCTGGACCGCGATGTCGGCCTCGGTGCAGTGGGTGGCGATCCGGCAGATGCCCGCGCCGCTGTCGTGGGCGGCCCGGATGTCGTCCTTGACGCCGAGTCCGGGAAGCATGAGGAAGGCGATCACGGCCCGCCGCGCGGTCTCCGCGGCGGCCCTGATCAGTTCCTGTTCGGGGGTCTTGGAGAAGCCGTAGGTGAACGAGGAGCCGCCGAGCCCGTCGCCGTGCGTCACCTCGATGACGGGGACGCCGGCGTCGTCGAGGGCGGCGACCACGGACCGTACGTCCCCGGCGGTGAACTGGTGCCGCTTGGCGTGCGAGCCGTCGCGCAGCGAGGAGTCGGTGATCCGGATGTCGAGGGTGTCCGAGTAGGGCATGGCAGGGGCTCCTTACGCGCCGGGGGCGAGGAGCCCCCGGGCGAACTCCTCGCCGACCTTGGTGGCGGCGGCGGTCATGATGTCGAGGTTTCCGGCGTACGGCGGGAGGTAGTCGCCCGCGCCCTCGACCTCCAGGAAGATCGCGACGCGCGCCATGCCGCCGTTCTCGGGGCTCGGGTCGTCGAACTGCGGCTCCCCGCGCAGCCGGTAGCCGGGGACGTACGAGGCCACCTGCTCGGCGACCTCCTTGACGGAGAGGGCGATCGCGGCCCGGTCGGCGTCCTCGGGGACGGCGCAGAAGACGGTGTCGCGCATCATGACCGGCGGGTCGGCCGGGTTGAGGATGATGATCGCCTTGCCGCGCGCGGCGCCGCCGATGGTCTCGATGCCGCGGGCGGTGGTGCGGGTGAACTCGTCGATGTTGGCGCGGGTTCCGGGGCCCGCGGAGACGGAGGCCACCGAGGCGACGATCTCGGCGTACGCCACGGGGACGACGCGGGAGACGGCGTACACCATGGGGATGGTGGCCTGGCCGCCGCAGGTGATCATGTTGACGTTGGGCCGGTCGAGGTGGGCCCGCAGGTTGGCGGGCGGGACGACCGCCGGGCCGACGGCGGCCGGCGTCAGGTCGATCGCCCGGATGCCGAGCTCGGCGTAGCGGGGGGCGTTGGCCCGGTGGACGTAGGCGCTGGTCGCCTCGAAGACGAGGTCGGGCCTCTCGTCCTGGGCGAGCAGCCGGTCGACACCCTCGTGGGTGACCTCCAGGCCGAGCCGGCGGGCGCGGGCGAGGCCGTCGCTGCCGGGGTCGACGCCGACCATCCAGCGGGGTTCGACGAGCTCGGAGCGGAGCAGCTTGTACAGCAGGTCGGTGCCGATGTTGCCGGAGCCGACGATGGCGGCGGTCGCCTTGGTCTTGCGGGTCATCATCACCTCAGGTGAAGGAGAGGGAGACCGGGCCCAGCCCGGTGAACTCGGCGGTGTAGGTCGCGCCGGGCACGACGTCGACGGCCCGGGTGCACGAGCCGGGCAGCACCACGTGCCCCTTCCTCAGGGCCACGCCGAAGCGGGCGACGGTCCGGGCGAGCCAGGCGACGGAGCGGGCCGGATCACCGAGGACGGCGTCGCCGCGCCCCTCGGCGAGCCGTTCGCCGCCGCCGTCGAGCCGCGCCTCGATCGCCCCGAGGTCCAGCCCGCGCGGGGAGCGGCCCTCGCCGATGACGTATCCGGCGGAGGAGGCGTTGTCGGCGATGGTGTCGGCGATCGTGATCCGCCAGTCGCGGATGCGGCTGTCGATGAGCTCCAGGGCCGGCACGACCCGCTCGGTCGCGGCGAGCACGTCCTCGGGGGTGCAGCCCTCCCCCGGCAGGTCGTCGCCGAGGACGAAACCGATCTCGACCTCGACGCGGGGCCGGCAGTAGCGGGCGGTGGGGACGGGGTCGCCGGAGGCGAGCTCCATGTCGTGGAGCAGGTGCCCGTAGTCGGGCTCGTCGACGCCCATCATGCGCTGCATGACGGGCGAGGAGAGCCCGACCTTGTGACCGCGCACCTCGGCGCCGGCGGCGAGCCGGTGCCGGATGTTGACGAGCTGGATCTCGTACGCGTCCTCGGCGTCGATCCCGGGGTACGCCTCGCTCAGCGGGGCGATCGGCACGACGCCGAGTTCGGCGGAGCGCAGCAGCTCGGCCGCCTCGTGTCGCTGACGGTCCGTGAGCATGACGGGTCCCTCCTGGGGGCGCTCGGGGCTGTGTCCGGCGAGGCTAGGCCGGGGTCGCCGAGCGCGGGGAGCGCGCGTTCCCACTGACCGGGAAACCCCGCCCGTCCTCGCCCGCCCCGCCCCCGCCCCTCGCGAGGACGCCCCCCGCCCCTCGCGAGGACGCCCCCTCGCCCCGGGCCGCGCACCACCCACGCCCGGCACGGACGGCGCCCCGCGCCGCGCCCCCGTGCGGGCACACCCGCGGGGTGTGCCCGTGACGGGGCGGCGGCGGTCAGTGGGCTCCGTAGACCGGGTGGGGCGGTTGCGCGTCCGCGAGGAGCTTCAGGGCCGCCTCGCCCGCCTCCACCGGGGCCCAGCGGGCGCCCTTGTCGGCGGTCGGTCCCGGCCGCCAGCCCTCCATGACGGTGATGCGGCCGCCCTCCGTCTCGAAGACCCGGCCCGTCACCCCGGCCGCCGCGTCGGAGCCGAGCCAGACGACGAGCGGGGAGACGTTCTCCGGGGCCATGGCGTCGAACCCGGCGCCCTCGGGGGCGGCCATGGTGTCGGCGAAGGTCCGCTCGGTCATCCGGGTCCGCGCGGCGGGCGCGATGGCGTTGACCTGGACCCCGTACCGGCCCATCTCGGCGGCCGCGACGAGCGTGAGGCCGACGATCCCGGCCTTGGCGGCGGCGTAGTTGCCCTGGCCCACGCTGCCGAGCAGCCCCGCGCCCGAGCTGGTGTTGATCACCCGCGCCCGGGGGGTCCGCCCGGCCTTGGACTCGGCGCGCCAGTACGCCGCCGCGTGCCGCAGCGGCAGGAAGTGGCCCTTGAGGTGGACGCGCATGACGGCGTCCCAGTCGTCCTCGCCGAGGTTGACGAGCATCCGGTCGCGGAGGAAGCCCGCGTTGTTGACGAGGGTGTCGAGGCGGCCGTACGTGTCGACGGCGGCGGCGATCAGCGAGGCCGCGCCTTCGGCGGTGGCGATGTCCCCGCCGTGGGTGATCGCCTCTCCGCCGGCCGCCGTGATCTCGTCGACGACGTCCTGGGCGGGGCCGGTGCCGCCGCCGGGGCCGCCGGTGCCGTCGAGGCCGACGCCGAGGTCGTTGACGACGACCTGGGCGCCTTCCGCGGCGAAGGCGAGCGCGTGGGCGCGCCCGAGGCCGCGGCCCGCTCCGGTGACGACGACGACGCGTCCCGCGCAGAGTCCGGTCATGTGGGGGTCCTGCCTTTCAGGGGTGGTTGACGGTGGCGGCGTCGAGGAACGCGGGGCGTTCCCCTCCGCCGTGGACGTGGAGGGCGGCGCCGCTGATGTAGGCGGCCCGGCCGGAGGCGAGGAAGACGCACGCGTCGCCGATGTCGGCGGGCGCGGCGAGCCGGCCGAGCGGCACGGTGCGGCCGACGGCGGCGATGCCGTCCTCGTCGCCGTAGTGCAGGTGGGACAGCTCGGTGCGGACCATGCCGAGGACGAGGGTGTTGACCCGGACGAGCGGGGCCCATTCCACGGCCATGGAGCGGGCGAGGTTCTCCAGGCCGGCCTTGGCGGCGCCGTACGCGGCGGAGCCCGGTGAGGGGCGGGTGCCGCTGACGCTGCCGACCATGACGATGGAGCCTCCGGCGTCCTGCCCGCTCATGACCCGGTGGGCGGCGAGCGAGGCGGTCAGGGGGGCGACGAGGTTCAGTTCGACGACCCTGGCGTGCTGGGCCGCGTCGCCGTCGGAGAGGGTGCGGTACGGGGTGCCGCCCGCGTTGTTGACGAGGGTGTCGAGGCGGCCGTGCTCGTCGCGCACCCGGTCGAAGAGGGCCGTCACGGCGTCCGGGTCGCGCAGGTCGACGGGGAGGAAGCGGGCGGTGCGGCCCGCCGCCGTCACGGGTGCGTCGGGGGCCCGCCGGGCGCAGGTCACGACGTCCGCCCCGGCTTCGAGCAGGGCTCTGGTGATCCCGGCGCCGACGCCCCGGGTGCCGCCGGTGACGACGGCGACGGAGCCGGACAGATCGATGGTCACTGCCAAGGGACACCTCCCGCAGCGGCCGAACCGCTGCTATCTTCCACCTAACAAACGTTTGGTGGAAAGGTAGCTGATCTGCTCATGGGTGTCTCCACCTCCGCACCGGACGACGGCGTCGCCGTCGTCACCGTCGACTTCCCCCCGGTCAACGCCCTCCCCGTCCGGGGCTGGTACGACCTCGCCGCCGCCGTCCGGACCGCGGGCGCCGACCCGAAGGTGCGCTGTGTGGTGCTCACCGCCGAGGGCCGGGGCTTCAACGCCGGCGTCGACATCAAGGAGCTCCAGCGCGCGACCGGCCCCGAGGCGATCCTCGGCGCCAACCACGGCTGCGCCGAGGCCTTCTCCGCCGTCTACGACTGCGAGGTGCCGGTCGTCGCGGCCGTCCACGGCTTCTGCCTCGGCGGCGGCATCGGCCTGGTCGGCAACGCCGACGCGATCGTCGCCTCCGAGGACGCCGCCTTCGGCCTCCCCGAGCTCGACCGGGGCGCCCTCGGCGCCGCCACCCACCTCGCCCGGCTGGTCCCCCAGCACCTCATGCGGACCCTCTACTACACCTCCCGCACGGTCACCGCCGAGGAGCTCCACCGGCACGGCTCGGTGTGGCGGGTCGTCCCGCGCGCGCGACTGCGCGAGGCGGCCCTGGAGCTGGCCCGGGAGATCGCCGCGAAGGACGGCCGGCTCGTCCGCCTCGCCAAGGCGGCGATCAACGGCATCGACCCGGTGGACGTGCGGCGCAGCTACCGCTTCGAACAGGGCTTCACCTTCGAGGCCAACCTCAGCGGCGCCGCCGACGAGGTCCGCGACACCTTCGGCACCGACAAGGAGGAGCAGTCGTGAGCAAGGACAAGACGATGACCGCCGAGGAGGTCGTCGGCAGGCTCCGCAGCGGGATGACCATCGGCATCGGCGGCTGGGGCTCCCGGCGCAAGCCGATGGCGCTGGTGCGCGCGCTGCTGCGCTCGGACCTCACGGACCTGACCGTGGTCTCGTACGGGGGTCCGGACGTCGGCCTGCTCGCCGCCGCGGGCAGGATCCGTAAACTGGTCGCCGCCTTCGCGACGCTCGACTCCGTCCCGCTGGAGCCGCACTTCGTCGCGGCCCGGCAGCGCGGCGCGTTCGAACTGGTGGAGCTGGACGAGGCGATGATGATGTGGGGCCTCACCGCCGCCGTGCACCGGCTGCCCTTCATGCCCATCCGGGCCGGGCTCGCGTCGGACGTGATGACCGTCAACCCCTCGCTTCGGACGGTGACCTCGCCGTACGGCGACCGCGAGGAACTGGTCGCGGTCCCCGCGCTCCGCCTGGACGCCGCGCTCGTCCACCTCAACCGCGCCGACGTCCACGGCAACGGCCAGTACCTGGGCCCCGACCCGTACTTCGACGACCTCTTCTGCGAGGCCGCCGACACGGCGTACGTCTCCTGCGAGCGGATCGTGGACACCTCCGACCTGCTCAAGGACGCGGGGCCGCAGACGCTGCTGCTCAAGCGGGCCTTCGTCGACGGGGTCGTCGAGACCCCCGGCGGCGCGCACTTCACCTCCTGCGTGCCCGACCACGACCGCGACGAGGCCTTCCAGCGCCACTACGTCGAGGCCGCCCGCGACCCGGAGCGCTGGCGGGAGTTCACCGCGCGGTTCCTGTCCGGCGACGAGGACGCGTACCAGGCCGCGGTGGCGGCGTTCCACGAGGAGGAAGCATGAGCGGCGGCGACACGACCACGACGGCCGCGGTCACCCGGGCCGAGTACTGCGTGGTGGCCTGCGCCGAGGCGTGGCGGGACGCGGGCGAGGTGCTGGCCAGCCCGATGGGTACGGTCCCGATGATCGGCGCCCGGCTCGCACGGCTCACCTTCGCCCCCGACCTCCTGCTCACCGACGGCGAGGCGCTGCTGATGGGCGACGTGCCGGCGATCGGCGCGGCGCCCGGGGTGGTGGAGGGCTGGCTGCCGTACCGGCAGCACCTGGCGATGGTCGCCACCGGTCGGCGGCACGTGATGATGGGCGCCAGCCAGCTCGACCGGCACGGCAACCAGAACATCAGCTGCGTCGGCGACTGGCGGCGGCCGTCCCGCCAGCTGCTCGGCGTCCGCGGCGCGCCCGTCAACACGCTGAACAACCCGACGAGTTACTGGGTCCCCCGGCACTCTCCCCGGGTCTTCGTCGAACGGGTCGACATGGTCTGCGGCGTCGGCTACGACCGGGCGGCCGCGGCCGGCCCCTCCGCCACCCGCTACCACCGCGTCCCGGACGTCGTCACCGACCTGGGCGCCTTCGACTTCGAGACCCCCGACCGCACCATGCGGCTGCGCTCGCTCCACCCGGGCGTCACGGTCGAGCAGGTGCGGGAGGCGACCGGCTTCGAGCTGGTCGTGCCGGGAGAGGTGCCGTACACCCGGGACCCCACGGCGGAGGAACTGCGGCTGATCCGCGAGGAGATCGACCCCCGGGGCCTGCGCGACCGCGAGGTCCGCGGATGAGCGACGCCACGATCACCACCCCCCTCACCTCCCTCGTCGGGGTGCGGCACCCGATCGTGCAGACCGGCATGGGGTGGGTCGCCGGCCCCCGGCTGGTCTCCGCCGCCGCGAACGCGGGCGCGCTGGGCGTCCTGGCCTCGGCGACCATGGGCGTCGAGCAGCTCAGGTCCGCCGTGCGCGAGGTCAAGTCCCGTACGGACGCGCCGTTCGGCGTGAACCTGCGGGCGGACGCCGGTGACGCCGCCGAACGCGTCCGGATCATCGTCGACGAGGGGGTGCGGGTCGCGTCCTTCGCGCTCGCGCCCTCGCGCGAGCTGATCGCCCGGCTGAAGGACGCCGGCGTCGTCGTGATCCCCTCGATCGGCGCCCGCCGGCACGCGGAGAAGGTCGCCGCGTGGGGCGCCGACGCGGTCGTGGTGCAGGGCGGGGAGGGCGGCGGCCACACCGGGAGCGTCGCCACCACCGTGCTCCTCCCCCAGGTGGTGGACGCGGTGGACATCCCGGTGATCGCCGCCGGCGGCTTCCACGACGGACGCGGCCTGGTCGCCGCGCTCTCCTACGGCGCGGCCGGCATCGCCATGGGCACCCGCTTCCTGCTCACCTCCGACTCGACCGTCCCCGAGGCGGTCAAGGCCCGCTACCTGGCCGCGGCGGTGGGGGACGTCACCGTCACCACCAAGGTCGACGGGCTGCCCCACCGGATGCTCCGCACCGAACTGGTCGACGCACTGGAGCGCTCGGGGCGGGCCGCGTCGCTGCTGCGGGCCGTGCGGCACGCGGCGGCCTTCCGGCGCGAGTCCGGCATGAGCTGGGCCCGGATGGTCCGGGACGGGGTCGCCATGAAGCACGGAAAGGAGCTGACCTGGAGCCAGGTCCTGCTCGCCGCCAACACCCCCATGATGCTCAAGGCGTCGATGGTGGACGGCCGCACCGACCTCGGGGTGATGGCCTCGGGCCAGGTCGCGGGCCTGATCGACGACCTGCCGTCGTGCGCGGAGCTCGTCGACCGCGTCATGGCCGAGGCGGCGGCCACGCTCCGCGCCCTGCCCCGCGCGGCCTGAACGGCCCGCGCACACGACGTCCGCCGGGGTGCCGTCACCCCGGCGGACGTATCGTGCCCCTGCCTTCCGCACCGCACCGCACACGAACGGACCACCGCATGCCCATCCAGCGGCTGAACCACGCCGTCCTCTTCGTCTCCGACCTGGACCGCAGCCTCGCCTTCTACCGCGACGTCCTCGGCTTCCGCCCCCTGCCCGGGGCCTTCCCCGGCGCGGCCTTCCTCCAGGCGGCGGGCTCCGCCAACGACCACGACCTCGGCCTCTTCCGGTCCCCCGAGCCCGGCTCGGGCGCCGGCCGCGGCCGGGTCGGCCTCTACCACCTGGCCTGGGAGGTGGACACCCTCGCCGAGCTGAAGGCCATGCGGGCCCGCCTGGCCGAGGCCGGGGCGCTGACCGGGGCGAGCGACCACGCCTCGACGAAGGCCCTGTACGCCCGCGACCCCGACGGCATCGAGTTCGAGGTGTGCTGGCTGGTCCCCGACCATGCCGTGGCCGCGGAGCTCTCCGCCATGACCTCGCCGACCCGCCCGCTCGACATCGACGCCGAGATCGCGACGTACGGCGCGGAGACCCCGGGAGGCCCCCGCACCGATCACACCGTCTGGCAGCGCCTCCACGGCACCACTCCCCCGCAGGGCCCTACAGCCGCTCGATGACCGTCACGTCCGCCTGGCCGCCGCCCTCGCACATGCCCCTCCCCGAACGGCCCGTCACAGCCGCTCGATGACCGTCACGTTCGCCTGGCCGCCGCCCTCGCACACGGCCCCCTCCCCGAACGGCCCCCTCGCACCGCTCGGCCCCAGGGGGCCTCCCGGGCTTCGGAGACCTGCGCCGGCCTCCGGCCGGACGGCGGGGCGAGCCCTTCGCTCACAGCCGCTCGATGACCGTCACGTTCGCCTGGCCGCCGCCCTCGCACATGGTCTGGAGGCCGTAGCGGCCGCCGGTGCGCTCCAGTTCGTGGAGGAGGGTGACGGCCAGCTTGGTGCCGGTGGCGCCGAGGGGGTGGCCCAGGGCGATGGCGCCGCCGTTGACGTTGACCTTCTCCGGGTCGGCGCCGGTCTCCTTGAGCCAGGCGAGGACGACCGGGGCGAAGGCCTCGTTGATCTCCACGAGGTCGATGTCGTCGAGCGTCATGCCCGCCTTCTTCAGGGCGTACGCCGTCGCCGGGATGGGCGCGGAGAGCATCCGGATCGGGTCCTCGCCGCGCACGGAGAGGTGGTGGATCCGGGCGCGCGGGGTGAGCCCGTGCTCCCGTACGGCGCGCTCGCTGGCGAGGAGCATCGCGGAGGCTCCGTCGGAGACCTGCGAGGAGACGGCGGCGGTGATCCGGCCGCCCTCCACCACGGGCTTCAGGCCGGCCATCTTCTCCAGGGAGGTGTCGCGGCGCGGGCCCTCGTCGGTGGTCACGTCGCCGTAGGGGACGATCTCGCGCGTGAAGCGGCCCTCGTCGATGGCGCGGACGGCCCGCTGGTGGGAGCGGAGCGCGAACTCCTCCATGTCCCGCCGGGTGATGCCCCACTTCTCGGCGATGAGTTCGGCGCCGTGGAACTGGTTGACGGGCCGGTCGCCGTAGCGGGCCCGCCAGCCGGCCGAGCCGGCGTAGGGGCCCTCGGTGAGGCCGAGGGGCTCGGCGGCCTGGCGGCTGGCGAAGGCGATGGGGACCATCGACATGTTCTGCACGCCGCCGGCGACGACGAGGTCCTGGGTGCCGGACATGACGCCCTGCGCGGCGAAGTGCAGGGCCTGCTGGGAGGAGCCGCACTGCCGGTCCACGGTCACTCCCGGCACCTCCTCCGGGAGTCCGGCGGCGAGCCAGCAGGTGCGGGCGATGTCGCCGGCCTGGGGGCCGACGGTGTCGAGGCAGCCGAGGACGACGTCCTCGACGGCGGCCGGGTCGACGCCCGAGCGTTCCATCAGGGCCTTCAGGGCGTGCGCGCCGAGGTCGGCGGGGTGGACGGCGGAGAGTCCGCCGTTCCGCCGGCCGACCGGCGTGCGGACCGCTTCCACGATGTAGGCCTCGGCCATGGTCACTCCTTAGTCGTGCGTCCGGTGTCTGTCGCGGAGGGCGACGCCCTCCAGCACCATCGAGAGGTACTGGCGGGCGATCTCCTCCGGGCTGTGCTGTCCGCCCGGCCGGTACCAGGACGCGGCGACCCAGACGGTGTCGCGCACGAAGCGGTAGGTGAGCCGGACGTCGAGGTCGGTGCGGAAGTCCCCGGAGGCCGCGCCGGCCTCCAGGGTCCTGAGCCAGGCCCGCTCGAACCGCCGCTGGGCGTCGGCGAGATAGCCGAAGCGCGGCTGGTCCGTCAGGTGCCGGGACTCCTTCTGGTAGATGGCGACGGCGGCGCGGTGCCGGTCGATCTCCCGGAACGACTCGGTGACGAGGGCCTCCAGCGTCTCCCGGGGGCCGAGCCCGGCGGCGAGCACGCCGTCGTACCGGGTCCACAGGTCGTCGAGGAAGCCGGAGAGGATCTCGTCGAGCATCGACTCCTTGGAGTCGAAGTGGTAGTAGAGGCTGCCGGCGAGCAGGCCGACGGAGTCCGCGATCCGGCGGACGGTGGTGGCGTCGTACCCCTGGGCGGCGAAGACCTCGGCCGCCGCGTCCAGGAGCTGGCGGCGCCGCTCGGGCGCCGGTCTCACGGGTGCTGGCTGCTGACCGAGAGGACTTCGCCGGTGAGGTAGGACGAGTAGCCGCTGGCGAGGAAGACGATGACGTTCGCCACCTCCCACGGTTCGGCGTGGCGTCCGAAGGCCTCGCGGGAGGTGAGTTCCTCCAGGAGTTCGGGGGTGGTGACCTTCGCGAGGTGGGGGTGCATGGCGAGCGACGGGGAGACGGCGTTGACGCGCACGCCGTACGCGGCGGCTTCGAGCGCGGCGCACCGGGTGAGGGCCATGACGCCCGCCTTGGCGGCGGCGTAGTGGGCCTGGCCCTTCTGGGCGCGCCAGCCGATCACGGAGGCGTTGTTGACGACGACTCCCCCGGTGCCCGCGGCCTTCATGCGGCGCAGCGCGGCGCGGGTGCAGCGGAAGGTGCCGCCCAGGGTGACGTCGAGGACCTTGTCCCACTGCGCGTCGGTCATGTCGACGAGGTCGGCGGTGCCGCCGAGTCCGGCGTTGTTGACGACGACGTCGAGGCGGCCGTGGGTCTCCTCGGCGCGGTCGAAGAGGGCCGTCACCTGGGTCTCGTCGGTGACGTCGCAGGGCAGCGAGGTCACCCGGTCGGCGCCGAACTCGGCGGCGAGTTCGGCCTCGGACTCCTTCAGGCGGCGGGCGTGGGCGTCGGAGAGGAGGACGCGGGCGCCTTCCTCCAGGAGGCGGCGGGCGGTGGCGCCGCCGATGCCGGCGCCGGCGGCGGCGGTGACGACGGCGGAGCGGCCGGCGAGCAGTCCGTGGCCGGGGAGGTAGGGGGGCGGGGTGCCGGTCACGGGCGGGCCTCCTTGGGCAGGCCGAGGACGCGCTCGGCGATGATGTTCCGCTGGATCTCGTTGGAGCCGGCGTAGAGGGTGTCGGCGCGGGAGAAGAGGAAGAGGCGCTGCCAGTCGGTGAGGTCGTAGGGTTCCCCGGCGGCGAGCATGCCGTCGGCGCCGCAGACGTCCATGGCGAGTTCGCCGAGTTCGCGGTGCCAGGTGGCCCAGAAGATCTTGTTGATGGAGGCCTCGGGTCCGGGGGCTCCGGCGGCGACGCCGCTGAGCATCCGCAGGGCGTTGAAGCGGATGGTCTCCAGGCCGGTCCAGGCGCGGGCGATGCGGTCGCGGACGATCGGGTCGGCGGCGGTGCCGTTCCGTCTCGCCAGTTCGACGACGGCTTCGAGTTCGCGCCGGAAGCCGACCTGCTGGCCGAGGGTGGAGACGCCGCGCTCGAAGCCGAGGGTGGCCATGGCGATCTTCCAGCCGTCGCCCGGCGCGCCGACGATGTTGCCGGCGTCCGTCTCGGCCCCGTCGAAGAACACCTCGTTGAACTCGGAGGTGCCGGTGAGCTGGACGATGGGCCGGATCTCGACGCCGGGCGCGTCCAGCGGGACGAGGAGGTAGGAGAGGCCGTGGTGGCGGGCCGATCCGGGGTCGGTGCGGGCGACGACGAAGCACCAGTCGGCCTCGTGGGCGCCTGAGGTCCACACCTTCTGTCCGGTGACCACCCATTTCCCCCCGGTCTCGGCCGCGGTCGGACGGGAGGCGCCGCCGTCCCGGAGCTCGGCACGGGTGCGCACGTTGGCCAGGTCGGAGCCGGCGTCGGGCTCGGAGTAGCCCTGGCACCAGAGTTCGTCGACGGCGACGATCCGGGGCAGGAAGCGGGCGCGCTGGGCGGGGGTGCCGAAGGCGATCAGGGTCGGTCCGAGGAGTTGTTCGCCGATGTGGCCGACGCGCGCGGGGGCGTCGGCGAGGGCGTACTCCTCGTGGAAGGCGACCTGTTCCTCCAGGCTCGCGCCGCGGCCGCCGTACTCCTTCGGCCAGCCGACGCAGGTCCATCCGTGGGCGGCCATGTGCCGTTCCCAGGCGAGGCGTTCGGTGTGTGCCTCGTGTTCGCGGCCGGGGCCGCCGCGGCCTCGCAGGGACGCGAACTCGCCGGTGAGGTGGGCTCGCAGCCAGCCGCGGACCTCCCTGCGGAACTCCTCGACGTTGCTCATGGCGGTACGTTAACCTACCAAACACTTGTTAGGGAAGGAGGGCGGATGTCCACTGCCCGCACCACGTCCACCGGGCCCGTCCGCTACGAACGGCGCGGTCCCGTCGCCGTCGTCACCATGGACCGGCCCGAGTACCGCAACGCCCAGAACTCCGCGATGACCTACGCCCTCGACCGCGCCTTCTACCGCGCGGCCGAGGACGGCGAGGTCAAGGTCGTCGTCCTCGCCGGAGCCGGCGAGCACTTCTCCGCGGGCCACGACATCGGCACCCCCGAGCGCGACGCGCACCTGCCCTTCGAACGGAAGGCCGGCCTCTGGTGGGACCACTCGGACAAGGAGGGCGCGGAGAGCCGCTTCGCCCGCGAGTCCGAGGTCTACCTGGGCATGTGCCGCCGCTGGCGCGAACTGCCCAAGCCGGTCGTCGCGTCCGTGCAGGGCGCCTGCGTCGCCGGCGGCCTGATGCTCGCCTGGATCTGCGACCTCGTCGTCGCCTCCGAGGACGCGTTCTTCGCCGACCCGGTGGTCCGCATGGGCATCCCCGGCGTCGAGTACTTCGCCCACCCCTGGGTGATGCCGCCCCGGATCGCCAAGGAGTTCCTCTACACCGGCGACCGGATGAGCGCCCGCCGCGCCTACGAGGTCGGCATGATCAACCGCGTCGTCCCCCGCGCCGAACTCGAAGCGAGGACGATGGAGTTGGCGCACCGGATCGCGGAGATGCCCCGCATGGGCCTGGCCCTCACCAAGCGCGCCGTCAACCAGGCCGAGGACCTCCAGGGCCTGCACACCGGCATGGACGCCGTCTTCGGACTGCACCACCTCGCGCACGCGCACAACGCCGAGACCGCCCGCGACGCGCTCGGCGGCATGGACATCCACGCGATGAAGGCGGCGGGAGCCTGATGGACCTCGACTTCCCGGCGGCCGACGACGCCTTCCGGGCCGAGGCCCGCGCCTGGCTCGCCGCCCACGTGCCCCCCGCACCCCTGCCCTCCCTGGAGACGGCGGAGGGCTTCGCCGCCCACCGC
The DNA here is from genome assembly GCF_042794995.1 of Streptomyces sp. NPDC056503. NCBI lineage: Bacteria > Bacillati > Actinomycetota > Actinomycetes > Kitasatosporales > Streptomycetaceae > Streptomyces > Streptomyces sp. NPDC056503. The sequence goes on along the minus strand of NZ_JBHTST010000006.1, from coordinate 92,711 downwards.
GCCTGGGAGCGCGAACTCTCCGCCGACCGCTGGTCGGTGGTCTCCTGGCCCGAGGCGTACGGCGGCCGGGGCTCCTCCGTGCTGCGCTGGCTGGTCTTCGAGGAGGAGTACTACGCCGCCGGCGCGCCCGGCCGGGTCAGCCAGAACGGCATCAACCTGCTCGCCCCCACCCTCTTCGAGCACGGCACCGACGAGCAGCGCGCCCGGATCCTGCCGCCGATGGCGTCCGGCGAGGTCGTCTGGGCCCAGGCCTGGTCCGAGCCCGAGTCCGGCTCCGACCTGGCGAGCCTGCGCTCCACCGCCGCGCGCACCGACGGGGGGTGGCTGCTCCGCGGCCAGAAGGCCTGGTCGTCCCGGGCCGCCTTCGCCGACCGCGCCTTCGGCCTCTTCCGCAGCGCCCCGGACGCGGACCGGCCGCACCGGGGACTGACGTACCTGATGTTCCCCCTCGACGCCGAGGGCGTGACCGTACGGCCCGTTGGCCGGCTGGACGGCAAGCCGGCCTTCGCCGAACTCTTCCTCGACGACGTCTTCGTCCCCGACGAGGACGTGATCGGCGCCCCCGGCGACGGCTGGCGGGTCGCCATGAGCACGGCGGGCAACGAGCGCGGGCTCACCCTGCGCAGCCCCGGCCGGTTCTCCGCCGCCGCCGACCGGCTCGCCGCGCTGTGGCGGGAGCGCGCCGACCCGTCCGACACGGCCGTCCGCGACCGGGTCGCCGACGCCGTCATCGGGGCCCACGCCTACCGCCTCTTCACCTACGCCAACGCCTCCCGGCTCGCCGCCGGAGGCTCGATCGGCGCCGAGTCCAGCCTCAACAAGGTCTTCTGGTCCGAGCTGGACATCGCCCTGCACGAGACCGCCCTCGACCTCCTCGGGCCGTACGGCGAACTCTCCGACGAGGCCGCGGAGGCACCCGCGCACGGCGGCTGGGCCGAGGGCCACACCTTCTCCCTGGCCGGGCCGATCTACGCCGGGACCAACGAGATCCAGCGCGACATCATCGCCGAGCGGCTGCTCGGCCTGCCGAAGGGACGCCGGTGATGCGGTTCCTGCTCGACGACGAACAGCGGGAGTTCGCCCGCACCCTGGACACGATGCTGTCGGCGGCCGACACCCCCCGGGCCGCCCGCGCCTGGGCCGCCGGGGACCACGCGCCCGGCCTCGCGCTCTGGTCCCGGCTCGCGGAGGCCGGCGTCCTCGCGCTGGCGGTGCCGGAGGCGTACGAGGGACTGGGCCCGCTGCCGGTGGAACTGGCCGTGGCCTTCACCGAACTCGGCCGCCACGCCGTTCCCGGCCCGCTCGTCGAGACGGTCGCCGCGGCGGCCCTCCTCGGCCGACTCGGCAACGGGGACGGGGACGGGGGCCCGGCCGCCGCGTGGCTGCCCCGCGTCGCCGCCGGCAAGGCGACCGTCTCCCTGAGCGTCCCCGCGCTCACCGGCCCGTACGCGCTGGACGCCGACATGGCCGACGCCGTACTGGTCGTCGAGGACGACGCCCTGCGCCTCGCCGACTCCGCCGGCCCCGTCCAGCCCTCGGCCGACCCGGCCCGCCGCCTCGCCCGCCCCTCCGCCGGCGGCACCGTCCTGGCCCGCGGCCCCGAGGTGGCCGCCGCGAGCGGGTACGCCGCCGAGGTCGCCGCCCTCGCGACCGCCGCCCAGTCCCTGGGGCTCGGCCGGGCACTGCTCGACCGGACGGTCGCGTACGTCGGGCAGCGCACCCAGTTCGGCGTCCCCATCGGCTCGTTCCAGGCCGTGAAGCACCGCCTGGCCGACACGCTGATCGCCCTGGAGTTCGCCCGGCCCCTGCTGTACGCGGCCGCCCTCGCCCTCGCCGGACGAGGATCGGCGCCGCGCGAGATCGCCGCGGCCAAGGTCACCGCCGGCGAGGCGGCCCACGCCGCCGCCCGCACCGCCCTCCAGCTCCACGGCGCGGTCGGCTACACCGAGGAGCTGGACCTCTCCCTGTGGATCCGCAAGGCACGCCCGCTCCGCGATGCCTGGGGCGCCCCCGCCGCCTGTCGCGCCCGCGTCCTCGCCCCCTGACAAACCCCCTCGCCACCGCACTCCGGAGCCCCATGTCCCCCGTACCGTCCCCGCACGCCCCCGCACCGTCCCCGCACGCCCCCGGGACGCCCCCCGACCCGGGACCGCCGCGCCGGGGGGTCCTCTCCACCGGCGCCCCGCCCGGCTACCGGCCGGCCGCCCTCGTCGGCGGCGGCCCGGTGACCGCGCCGGCCGTCCGGCGCACCGCCGGGACCAGGGGCCGTGAACTCTCCGGTGAGGACCCCTCCCGGACCCACACCGCGTCCGTCGCGGAGAAGGGAGCAGAGGCATGAGGTTCACCGACGAACAGGAGGAACTGCGCACCGCCGTGCGGAAGTTGCTCGGGCGTCACCCCGGCGAGGAGGCCTGGCGGCCGCTCGCCGAGCAGATCGGGGCGGCGGGGCTCGCCGTCCCCGAGGAGTACGGCGGCGCCGGCTGCGGGGCCGTGGAGGTGCACGTGGTCATGGAGGAGCTGGGCCGGGAGCTGAGCCCCGTCCCCTACCTCGGCTCCGCCGTCCTCGCGACGCAGGCGCTCCTCGCCTCCGGCTCCGCCGCGGAGTGCGCCGCCCTGCTGCCGGGGCTGGTGTCGGGCGGGACGACGGCGGCCCTGGCCTGGGCCGAGGCCGGTTCCTGGGACCCCGGGGCGGTACGGGCCGAGGCCGTCCCCGGGCCCGGCGGCGGCTGGCTGCTGACCGGGGTGAAGGAGCACGTCCTCGACGGGTCGCGCGCCGGGACGCTGCTCGTCGCCGCGCGCACGGCCGCCGGGGTGTCGCTCTTCGCGGTGGCCGGCGACGGACCGGGGGTCGGGCGCGAGGAGTCCGTCCCGATGGACGCCAGCCGGGCGCAGACGCGGGTGGTGCTCTCCGGCGCGCGGGGCAGGCTGGTCGGCGTGGACGGCGACGGCGGCCGGGTGCTGCGGCACGTCCTCGACCTGGCCTGTACGGCGCTCGCCGCCGAGCAGGTCGGCACGGCCGCGCGGTGTCTGGAGCTCACGGTGGCGTACGCCGCGGAGCGGGTGCAGTTCGGACGCCCGATCGGTTCCTTCCAGGCGGTGAAGCACCGGCTCGCGGACGCCTACGTCCTGGTCGAGTCGGCCCGCTCCGCCGCGCTCGGCGCCGCCTTCGCCGCGGCGGACGGCGCGCGGGGCCCGGAGCTGACCCGGCTCGCCGCCACCGCCGGGTCGGTCTGTTCCGAGGCCTGTTCCGAGGTGGCGGGCGAGATGATCCAGCTGCACGGCGGGATCGGCGTCACCTGGGAGCACGACGCCCACCGGTACTTCAAGCGGGCGCACGGCTCGGCCCGTCTCTTCGGGCCGCCGCACTGGCACCGTGCCCGTCTGGCCGACGCGCTCGGCCTGCCGGACCCGGTCCTCGTCCCCGTCCCCACCCCCGAGGCGGCCCCCGTCAGCCGTTGATGGAGAAGAAGAGGGTGTCGTGGGTGTACCAGTCGTACCCGCGCGACCTGGTCGACTCCCACTCCTCGTGCTCGAACTCCAGCTTCTCGATGAGGAGGTCGAGGTCGTAGAGGAAGTCGGGGTCGATCTTGTCGCGGACCGCACGGTACGCGTCGACGGCCGGCTTCGCCTTGGCCAGCGGCAGCATCCCGATGTCCGGTCCGTCCACGGCGTAGGGGATGTGGAAGGGGATCTCGTCCGGCGGGCCGGAGAAGAGGAAGCCGTGCGGCAGCAGGTCGGCGGGGACGCCGTGCCGCTTCAACTGCTCGTCGAGGAGGCCGAAGAAGGTGCTGGGCTTGGAGTAGACGCCCAGGTCGGAGGGGTCGGAGCCGCAGTAGTCGATGACGTGCTGGAGCGCCCGGGCGTAGGCCTTGCCCGCGTACGTCCCCTCCGCGTCGGCGCGGCCCTCGATCAGGTGCCGCAGGGCCTCGGGGACGGTCAGGTCCCAGTCGAGCCCCTGGTGGTCCAGGTCACGCTGGCTGGCCTCGGCCCGCTCGCGCATCAGGGCGAGCACGCGCCGCTGTTCGCCGGTGAGGCGCTCCGCCGCTCCGAGGTAGGAGACGGCCTCGGCGCGGTCGCCGGTGGTGTACGAGATGATTCGGCTCATGATCGACATGCTGTCACGCGGCACTGACAACGCCCCCCGCGGCCGGAGCCGAGGGGGGCGTCGCGACGGGTGACGCGGGGTCAGCCGGCGAGCAGCAGCAGGGTGTCGATGACGCGGTTGGAGAAGCCCCACTCGTTGTCGTACCAGGCGACGACCTTGACGTGGCGGCCGTCGACCCGGGTGAGGGCGGCGTCGAAGATGGAGGAGTGCGGGTTGCCGGTGATGTCGGAGGAGACCAGCTCGTCCTCCGAGTACTCCAGGACGCCGGCGAGCTTGCCCTCGGCGGCCGTGCGGTAGGCGTCGAGGATCTGCTCGCGGGTGACCTCGCGGGCGACGGTCGTGTTCAGCTCGACGATCGAGCCGACCGGCACGGGCACGCGGATCGAGTCGCCGGCGAGCTTGCCGTCCAGCTGCGGCAGGACCAGGCCGATGGCCTTGGCGGCGCCGGTGCTGGTCGGGACGATGTTGACGGCGGCGTTGCGGGCGCGGCGGGCGTCGCGGTGCGGGCCGTCCTGGAGGTTCTGCTCCTGGGTGTAGGCGTGCACGGTCGTCATGAAGCCGTGCTCGATGCCGGCCAGCTCGTCGAGGACGGCGGCCAGCGGGGCGAGCGCGTTGGTGGTGCAGGAGGCGTTGGAGACGATCGTGTGCAGCTCGGCGTCGTACGTGTCGCTGTTCACGCCGTAGGCGAGGGTGACGTCGGCACCGTCGGAGGGGGCGCTGACCAGGACCTTCTTGGCGCCGGCGTCGAGGTGGAGGCGGGCGTCCTTGGCGCTGGTGAAGCGGCCGGTGGCCTCCAGGACGATCTCGACGCCCAGCTCGGCCCACGGGAGGTTCGCCGGCTCGCGCTCGGCGAGGACCTTGATGCGGCGGCCGTCCACGACGAGGGTGTCGCCGTCGACGGAGACCGGGCGGCCGAGGCGGCCGGAGGTGGAGTCGAAGGCGAGGAGACGCGCGAGCGCCTTCGGCTCGGTGAGGTCGTTGACGGCGACGACCTCCAGCGTGGTGTCGCGCTCCAGCAGGGCGCGGAGCACGTTGCGGCCGATGCGACCGAAACCGTTGATGGCGATGCGAGTCATGATGCGATGTCCCTTCCGTTTCTTCGCCACCCAGCCTCGCTCGCCGTGGCGCCTCGCGGCAGGGGCGAGATCGCCATGGTCCGCAAGGATCGTGCCAAGATCCGGGCGGGGGCGGTCCGCGCCGGTCAGCCGCCCTGGGTGAAGGTGCGCCGGTAGTCGCTCGGGGTGGTGCCGAGGATCCGCTGGAAGTGCATCCGCAGGTTGGCGCCGGTGCCGAGGCCGGTCTCCGCGGCGATCTGCTCGACGCCGAGTTCGGAGCGTTCGAGCAGCTCGCGCGCGCGGTCGACGCGGGCGCGCAGCAGCCACTGCATGGGCGTGTAGCCGGTCTCCTCGACGAAGCGCCGGGAGAAGGTGCGGGGCGAGACGGCCGCGTGCCGGGCGAGGACGTCGAGGGTGAGGGGTTCGTCGAGGTGGTGCAGGACCCATTCGCGGGTGGCGGCGAAGCGTTCGCCGTGGGGTTCGGGGACGCTGCGGGGGACGTACTGGGCCTGGCCGCCGCTGCGGTAGGGGGCGGCGACGAGCCGGCGGGCGGCGTGGTTGGCGGCGCCGACGCCGAGGTCGCCGCGGAGGATGTGGAGGCAGAGGTCGATGCCGGAGGCGGCACCCGCGGAGGTGAGGACGCTGCCCTCGTCGACGAAGAGGACGTTCTCGTCGACCTGGACGAGGGGCCGCTTCTCGGCGAGGGCGCGCGCGTAGTGCCAGTGGGTGGTGGCCCGCCGGCCGTCGAGGAGTCCGGTGGCGGCGAGCGCGAAGGCGCCGGTGGAGATGGCGGCGAGCCGCGCCCCGCGCGCGTGGGCGGCGATCAGGGCCTCGACGACGGCCGGCGGCGGGTCCTCGCGGTCGGGGAAGCGGTAGCCGGGGACGAAGACGATGTCGGCCCAGTCGAGGGCGTCGAGCCCGTGGTCCACGTTGTACGACAGCCCGTCTCCCCCGGCGACGAGGCCGGGGGTGGCGCCGCAGACGCGCACCTCGTAGGGCATGCTCGCGCGGGTCGTGAAGACCTGGGCGGGGATGCCGACGTCGAGGGGTTTGGCGCCTTCGAGGACGAGGACGGCGACGCGGTACAGACGGGTGGGTGGCACGTCACGAGCCTACGCGGCGCCGGTCCCCCGCTCCCCGGCCCTCCGGGAGGAGCGCCGGGCGGGCGGGGCCGAGGCCCCGACGGCTCCGGCGCGGTCAGGCCCGGTCAGGCGCGCAGCGTGTACCAGGGGCGGTCGGCGTGCTCGGCCGGGGTCCCGTCGAGGATCCGCGCGGTGCGGGCCGCCGGGTCGAGGAGGACGGTCGCGAGGCTCGCCCAGCGGCGGCCGAGCGGGGCCTCCGGGTCGGGCACGCAGCTGACGGGCGGCTCGCCGGGCCCGGTCACCAGGAGCCGCAGCAGGTCCTCGGGGGCGGTGCCGGGCTCACGGCCGAGACGGTCGCGGAGGAAGGCGTACCGCTCGCCGGAGTCGGGCTGGTAGAGCCAGGTCTTCTCGCGGCGGGCGGGGCGCGGGGTGAGGAAGTGGTTGGTGCGCAGATGGGTGGAGCCGGCCAGCGGCGGCACCTCGAAGACGCCGTCGGGGCTGAGGTCGAGCAGGACGGCCCGTCGCTCGTCGAAGAGGAGGAACGAGCCGGAGGAGGCGAGCGGCGCGGAGCGGATCAGCTCGACGGCGTGGGCGGCGTCGTCGGCCTCCTCCAGGACGAGGGCGGCGAGCACGTGCACCGGGAGGCCGCCGGCGCGGTCGTCCCGGTGGCCCAGGATGTTGAAGTGGAGGGCGAGACCGGCGCTGTTGACGCCGATCTTGGCGAGGATGCCGTGTTCGGTGAGGCCGACGTGGCGGTGGGCGCCGCCGCCGGAGTCGACGGTGTGCCAGGAGGAGCCGAGTTCGACGTGCCAGTCCCAGGTCTGGACGCCGAGGTGGGTGGTGCCGCCGCCGGGGGCGGGGACGCGGCGGACGACGGTGGAGCACTCCCCGGGCGGGACCGCGCGGCTCCGGGCGAGGATCTCGGTGCGGGCGTTGAGCGCGGCGACGCGCCAGGGTTCGGCGCCGGCCCCCTCCGCGATCCCCTCGATCTGCTCGCGCAGGGCGGGGCGGAAGGCGTCGACCGCGTCCAGCGCCCGGTGGGCGTCGTCCCGGACGGTCGCCTCGGGTATCCCGGCGAGGGCGAAGAGCCGGTCGTAGACGTCGAGGGCGGCCCGCAGTCCTTCGGCGATCCGGGCACCGCGCAGCCGGCCGCGCTCGCGCGGGTCGGCGGCGTCGACGGCCACGTGGAGCCGGTGTGCGGGGCGGGGGAAGGCGGTGAGGGACATGGGCGGCTTCCTGGGCGGGTGACGGGGAGAGCATTATTGGTCGTGCGGCCAATAGCATGCGCGGCTCATCCAACAACCTCGTCGCACGACCGTCAAGCCCGCCCCTCCCCCGGTCCCGGACAGCCCGTCAGAAGCCCGCCGCGGCACGGCTGTCCGTGGGCCGCGGCAGACTCGGGACCATGCTCACGGGGATCGACGCCATCGACTGGACCACCCTCCGGCACGCCTACGGAGACGCCTCCGACGTGCCGGACATGCTGCGCGGACTGCTCGCCGCCGACGCGGAGGAGCGGGAGCGCGCCCTGGACGCCCTCCACGGGACCGTGCACCACCAGGGAGACGTGCACGACAGCACGGTGGCCTGCCTCCCCTTCCTCTTCGAGATCGTCACCACCCCCGGCCCCGAGGGGCGCGGCGCGGTGGTGGAACTGCTGCGGAGCATCCACGGCGACGGGCGCGACCCGGAGGAGCTGGACTTCTGGTCGGACGACGAGGAGGAGTACGAGGAGTGGTGCCGGCTCCTCGCACGGGCCGAGGCGGACGTCCGCGACCGGGCCGGGAGCCTCCTGCCGCTCCTCGCCGATCCGGACCCCGGGGTGCGGCGGGCCGTGCCGGGGGCGCTGGCGCAGCTGCTCCCGGACGCGGAGGAGGCACTGACGGCCCTCACCGGAAGGCTTGCCGCGGAGCGCGACCCGGTCGTGCTCCGCGCGGTGGCCGCGGCCCTCGGCGACCTGGCGGTGCGCCACGCCCGGCTCTCCGGAGCCGCGGCGGACGCCCTGGGGCCGCTGCTCGACCGGCCCGGCGGGGGGCTCCCCCTCGCCGCGCTCACCGCCCTCGCGCGCTGCGCCCCGGACCGCCTTCCCGAGCCGGAGGCCACGACCCGGCTCGCGGCGGCGGAGCTGCGTACGGCCGTGGAGGGCGCGCCCGCCCCCGAGCCGGCGCCCACCGGGCCCGCGGACACGATGGCCGGCTATCTGCGCCGGCTCCGGGCGGAGCACACGGCGGGTGCCCGGGCGCCCTGGGCGACCGATCTCCTCGGCGAGCTGCACTTCGCGCTGGGCGACCGCGTGGAGGAGCGGTTCGCGCTCGTCACCGACCAGCTGGGCAGCCCCGAGCGGGGTCAGCGCCGCGAGGCGGTCGACACGGCCGGGAACCTGCTCTCCGGCTGGCGGGGGCCGCACGAGGAGCCCGTGCGGCTCCTGGGCGAACTGACACTGCGGTCCGACCCGGTCCTCGCGCGCGAGGCCGCCGGCGAGCTGCGGCGGCTCGCCGCCATCGGAGCGCCGGCGGCCGGGGCGCTGGCCGAGCGGGTGGCGCGCGGGCCGGGGCTGCGGCCGCAGGCACGCTGGCACGAGACGAGTCACGGGGCGGCGCTCGGCGCGCTGGCGGCGCAGGGCGACCGGCGGGCCGTGCCGGGCCTGGCCGAGGTGCTGCGGTACGGCCACGTGCCCGAGGAGCTGCCCGAGTGGCTGGAGCACATGGGCCCGGAGACGGCGGCGCGGCTCGCCCCCGCCCTGTCCGGCCGACTCGCGGCGATGGTCGGCGCGGGCCGGAGCTCGTTCGCCGAGCAGCTCCTGGGCGCGGCGGCCGTGGCCGCCCCGGAGGCCGCCGTCACGGCCGCGCTCGGTTTTCTGCGCCTGGAGGGCGAGGCCCGGCGCCGCTCCCGGGGGCCGGCGCTGCGCACCCTGGCCGGGCTGGGCGCCGCGGCGGAGCCCGCGCTCACGACGCTGCGCGCCCTCGTCGGGGAGGCCGCCGGGGCCGAGACGGCGGCGGCGCTGTGGGCGGCGGGCGGCGAGGGGGAGGCCGAGCGGGCCATGGAGCTGCTGGCGGCCGGGCTCGGCGCCGGGGGGTCGGAGCGCCACCACGCCCTGCGCGCGGTCGCGCGCGCGGGGACGGCGGCGGCCCCGCTCCTGCCCGCGCTGCGCCGGCTCGCCGCGCGCCCGGAGGAGCTCGGCGACCGGCACGCGGGCGCGCTGGCGCGGGCCCTGTGGCGGGTGGGCCGGGACCCCGGGGAGACCCTGGAGGCGGCCTTCCGCGCCTGGGGGCGGAGCCGCTCCGACCGCCCGGACCTGACGGAGATCTGGGCCGGGCTCGGTGCGGCCGCCGCCCCCGCCCTCCCGCTGCTGCGCGCGGAGCTGGCCTCGCCGCGCCGCCATGACAACGAGGGCGGCCACCGGGGCCGGATGCGCTTCCGTGTCGCGGAGGACGAGCGGCTGCTCCGGCACGCCGGGACGGTCTTCGCCGCCTGCGGGACCGGCTCGCCGGTCCCGGGACTCAGACCGAGCAGGCCGGGCAGAGGCCCCGGTAGGTGACGTCGACCTTGGAGACGGTGAAGCCGTAGCGCTCGGAGTCGGGGAGGACGGCGAGCGGGTCGCCGGCGGGGCGGACGTCGCGGATGGTGCCGCACTCCGTGCACACCAGGTGCTGGTGGGGGTGGCGGGCGTTGGGGTCGTACCGCTTCGCGCGGCCGTCGGTGGAGAGCTCCACCACCTCGCCGAGGGTGACCAGTTCGCCGAGGGTGTTGTAGACGGTCGCCCGGGCGATCTCGGGAAGTCGCTCCACGGCACGCGCGTGCACCTCGTCGGCGGTGAGGTGCACGTGCTCGCCGTCGAGGACCTCCGCGACGACACGCCGCTGCGACGTCATCCGCCAGCCTCGGGCGCGCAGTCGCTCCAGCAGGTCACTCATAGGGGCTTACCTGTTCCTTCTCGGCGAAGGCCCGGGCGCGGAGCGTCCTGCCCCGGGCCCGCACCTCTACTTTGGCGTTGTTCTTGACTTGGACTCTGTCCATTGTAGGATCAGTTTCGTTGATGGCCAAGGGACAGGAAGAGTTCATGTCTGAGAACCTCGATGCACACGGCGGCGACGTGAAGGCCGACGGCGCGGGCGGCTGCCCCGTCGCCCACGGGCGCGCCGCGCACCCCACCCAGGGCGGCGGCAACCGCCAGTGGTGGCCGAACCGGCTGAACCTGCGGATCCTGGCCAAGAACCCGGCCGTGGGCAACCCGCTCGGCGAGGACTTCGACTACGCCGAGGCCTTCAGGGGTCTCGACCTCGCCGCCGTGAAGCAGGACATCACCGAGGTCCTCACCACCTCGCAGGACTGGTGGCCGGCCGACTTCGGGCACTACGGCCCCTTCATGATCCGCATGGCCTGGCACAGCGCGGGCACCTACCGCATCAGCGACGGCCGCGGCGGCGCCGGCGCCGGCCAGCAGCGCTTCGCCCCGCTCAACAGCTGGCCGGACAACGGCAACCTGGACAAGGCCCGCCGTCTGCTGTGGCCGGTGAAGAAGAAGTACGGCCAGGCCCTCTCCTGGGCCGACCTCATGATCCTCACCGGCAACGTGGCGCTGGAGTCCATGGGCTTCGAGACCTTCGGCTTCGCCGGCGGCCGCGAGGACGTCTGGGAGGCGGACGAGGACGTCTACTGGGGCCCCGAGACCACCTGGCTCGGCGACGAGCGCTACTCCGGCGACCGCGAGCTGGAGGAGCCCCTCGGCGCGGTCCAGATGGGCCTCATCTACGTCAACCCCGAGGGCCCCAACGGCAACCCGGACCCGATCGCCGCGGCCCGCGACATCCGCGAGACCTTCCGCCGGATGGCGATGAACGACGAGGAGACCGTCGCCCTCATCGCCGGCGGCCACACCTTCGGCAAGGCGCACGGCGCCGGCCCCGCCGACAACGTCGGCGCGGACCCGGAGGCGGCCCCGATCGAGGCGCAGGGCTTCGGCTGGGCGAGCAGCTACCGCTCCGGCAAGGGCGCCGACGCCATCACCAGCGGCCTGGAGGTCACCTGGACCACCACGCCCACCCAGTGGGGCCAGGGCTTCTTCAAGAACCTCTTCGAGTACGACTACGAGCTGACCACGAGCCCCGCGGGCGCCCACCAGTGGGTGGCCAAGGACGCCGAGGCGATCATCCCGGACGCGTACGACCCGGAGAAGAAGCACCTCCCGACCATGCTCACCACGGACCTGTCGCTCCGCTTCGACCCGGTCTACGAGCAGATCTCCCGCCGCTTCCACGAGCACCCGGAGCAGTTCGCCGACGCGTTCGCCCGCGCCTGGTACAAGCTGACCCACCGTGACATGGGCCCGGTCGTCCGCTACCTCGGCTCCGAGGTCCCCTCGGAGGAGCTCGCCTGGCAGGACCCGCTGCCGGCCCGCACCCACGAGCTCGTCGACGCGGCGGACGTCGCCTCCCTCAAGGAGCGGATCCTCGCCTCGGACCTGACGGTCGCCCAGCTGGCCGGCGCCGCCTGGGCCGCCGCCTCCTCCTTCCGCGGCAGCGACAAGCGCGGCGGCGCCAACGGCGGCCGCATCCGCCTGGAGCCGCAGCGCGGCTGGCAGGTCAACAACCCGGACGACCTCGCCCAGGTGCTCCGCGTCCTGGAGGGCGTCCAGGAGTCCTTCAACGCCGGCCGCACCGACGGCAAGCAGGTCTCCCTCGCCGACCTCGTGGTCCTCGCCGGCTCCGCCGCCGTCGAGAAGGCCGCCGCCGCCGCGGGCCGGACCGTCGAGGTGCCCTTCACCCCGGGCCGGGTGGACGCCTCCCAGGAGCAGACGGACATCGAGTCCTTCGCCGCCCTGGAGCCGCAGGCCGACGGCTTCCGCAACCACCTCGGCAAGGGCGTCCGCCTCCCCGCCGAGTTCCTGCTGGTCGACCGCGCCAACCTGCTCACGGTCAGCGCCCCCGAGCTCACCGTCCTCGTCGGCGGCCTGCGCTCGCTGGGCATCACCCAGCCGGGCACCTCCCTCGGTGTCCTCACCGCCACCCCCGGCACGCTGACGAACGACTTCTTCGTCAACCTGCTGGACCTGGGCACCACCTGGTCGGCGACCTCCGGCGACGCGAACACCTTCGAGGGCCGCGACGACGCGACCGGCGAGGTCAAGTGGACCGGCACCCGCGCCGACCTGGTCTTCGGCTCGAACTCGGAGCTCCGCGCCCTCGCCGAGGTCTACGCGAGCGACGACGCCCAGGAGAAGTTCGTGACGGACTTCGTCGCGGCCTGGACCAAGGTCATGGACCTGGACCGCTTCGACCTCCGCTGACCCACCCCGCGGGGACGGCCGCCGACGGCCGGCCGCCCCCGCACCCCGCGCCCCCGCGACCCCACCCGGTCCCGGGGGCGCACCCCTGTCCGGAGCCCGCCCCGACCGGCGCCCCCGACACGGCGGGACGGACACCTCAGGCGCCCGGCGCCGCCACCCCCACCCACCGGTCCGTCAGCGCCATGAGGCGCCGGCGGGCCTCGGGGTCGTACGCCTGCTCGTGCGCCCGCACGTCGGCGAACCGGTCGAAGTACCGTCCGGTGACCCCGGCCCGCTCCGGGCCGACGACGAGCCGCACCGTGGGACGGACCCCCTCCTCCACGCCGACGAGCGGGGTCAGCCCGTAGGCACGGACGCCCTCGGTGTCCATGAGATGAGCCGGGTGCAGGGCGTTGACGGTGACCCCGGTGCCGGCGAGTTCCTCGCCGAGGGCGAAGGTCGCCATGATCAGGGCCAGCTTGCTCCGGCAGTACGCGCGCAGCCCCTCGTACTCCTCCTCGAACATGAGGTCGTCGAGGTCGAGGGCCTCCTGTCCCATGGAGGCGACGTTGACGACGCGGGCCGGCGCGGAGGCGGTGAGCAGCGGCAGCAGGCCGCGGGTGAGGGCGTACGGGGCGAGGTGGTTGACGGCGAGGCGCAGCTCGTGGCCCTGGGCCGAGAGCTCGCGGTCGAGGGGGTTCGGACCGCCGCCGACCACGGCGTTGTGGACGAGGGCGTCGAGCCGGGGTTCGGCGTCCGTGACCCGTGCGGCGAGCTCGGCCACCTGGTCGAGGTCGGAGAGGTCCGCGAGGTAGGCGCGGACCTCTCCGCCCGCGCCCACGGCCCGGACGTCGTCGGCGACGGCGGCGAGGCGGTCCGCGTCCCGGCCGTGCAGCAGGACGGTGCCGCCGCGCGCGGCGAGGTCGAGGGCGAGGGCGCGGCCGAGGCCCTGGGTGGCGCCGGTGACGAGGGTCGTGTGGTGGTGCGGGAGCCGGATCATGGAAGTGATCATGACCGGACGGCCGCCGGGTGGGGAGGGCGTGCCGGACCTGGTGTCGTCACCACCAGGCCGACGGAGGCGGGCGTCCGGGTCCCCACCGTCCGAACGCTCGACGCGACCGGAGGCTCCACGCCTTCGGACGCTTCACACCGTCGGACGGGCCGAACCACCGAACGGGACCCTAACCGCCGGACGGGCCCGAACTTCTGGACGGGAGCCGACCCACCGGACGGACCGCACCGCCGGACGGGACCCGAACCACGGGCGGGTCCGCACTCCCTGACGACCTCTCACCCGCCTATTGGTCGTACCTGACACCAATTCACATACTGGTCGGACCACGGCGAACACCCGCGACCACGCTGTTCACCAACCCCTTACCGCACGGGCGTATACCTTTTCCCACCGCTCCCCCATCATGTCTCCGACGTGCCGCGAGGGCACACCGTGACAGGAGGGGCGGGCATGCTTCCCATCAGCCGCAGGGGGTTCGTCGGGATCGGCGCGGGGATCGGCGCCGGACTCGTCACGGGGGCCGCGCTGCCCACCGCGACGGCCTCGGCCGCCGCGCGGGCCGCGACGGGCACCCTGACCGACGTCCGTCACGTGGTGATCCTCATGCAGGAGAACCGCAGCTTCGACCACTACTTCGGCACGCTCCGGGGCGTGCGCGGCTTCGGCGACCGGGCGGCGGGGAACATCCCCGGCGGCTGGGGCACCTTCCAGCAGCCCAACTGGGGCGGCCGGCAGTTCCCGTGGAAGCTGAGCGACACCCCGCCGGCCGGCGGGGTCGACGGCGAGACCCTCGCCCAGTGCAACGGCGACCTGCCGCACAGCTGGACCTCGCAGCACGCCGCCTGGAACAAGGGCCGGCTCGACAACTGGGTGACCGGCGTCGGCAACACCCGTACCCTCGGCCACCTCGACCGGGGGTCCATCCCCTTCCACCACGCGCTCGCCGACGCCTACACGGTCTGCGACGCGTACTTCTGCTCGGCGCTCAGCGCCACCGGCCCGAACCGCACCTTCCTGTGGAGCGGGAGGATCGACGGCTCCAGCAAGGACGGCGGGGACGAGTCGGGGCTGACCTGGGAGACGTACGCCGAGGCGTTGCAGCGGGCCGGGGTGAGCTGGAAGGTCTACCAGAACGCCCAGGACAACTACGGCGACAACGGCCTCGCTTACTTCAGGAGGTTCGCCGACGCCAAGCCCGGCGACCCGCTGCACGACCGGGGCATGGCCTCGGTCCCGAAGGTCACCGGCTCGACCCCGGACGACATCGCCGCCGCGATCCGCGCCGACGTCGTCGCCGGCACGCTGCCGCAGGTGTCGTGGGTGGTCGCCAACGAGGCGTTCTCCGAGCACCCGTACGCCCCTCCCGGCGACGGCGCCCACTTCGTCGACCTGGTCTACCGCGCCCTGACGGCGAACCCCGAGGTCTTCGACTCGACGGTGATGATCCTCAACTACGACGAGAACGACGGCTTCTTCGACCACGTGCCGCCGCCGGTCGCCCCGCCCGGAACCCCCGGCGAGTACCTCGACGGCGTCCCGATCGGCCTCGGCTTCCGGGTCCCCATGGTGGTGATGTCGCCGTGGACGCGGGGCGGCTGGGTCAGCTCCGAGGTCTTCGACCACACCTCCGTCCTGCGCTTCCTGGAGACCTGGACCGCCGCCCTCGGCACCCCGGCGACCTGCCCGAACATCAGCGCCTGGCGCCGGAAGGTGACCGGCGACCTCACCGGCGTCTTCGACTTCGCCCACCCGGTGTACGGGGTCCCCGGCGGCCTGCCGTCGACGGCGAAGGTCATCGGCATGTCCACCTGCGCCCCGCTGCCGAACCCCGCGCCGCAGAACAACGCGCTGCCCGCCCAGGAACCCGGCACCCGGCCGGCACGGGCGCTCCCCTACCAGCCGAACGGCAACCTGGACCGCTTCGAGTTCGGCGCCGCCGGCAAGATCCTCGCCTGGTTCTCCATGACCAATCAGGGCCCGCAGGCCCGCCGCGCCGCCCACTTCTCGATCCACCCGCACCAGCACCGCGACACGGCCGCCTGGCAGTACACGGTCGACCCGGACACCACGGCCACGGACTACTTCAACATCGGGCTCGGCTCGGGCTCGGGGAAGTACGACATCTCGATGATGGGCCCGAACCGCTTCCTCCGCCGCTTCATCGGCGACGCGTCCAAGGCGGGCAAGGCGATCGAGGTGGCGGCGCGCTTCGCCACCGAGCCGGGCACCGGGAAGACGGCGATCTGGTTCCGGATGACCAACGCCTCCGGCGGCCCGGTCTCCTTCACCATCCGCTCCCACGCCTACCGCACGGACGGCCCGTGGACGTACACCGTCGCGGCCGGCTCGTCCCGGGAGGACTACTTCAACGCGGTGGCCTACGCGGACGGCTGGTACGACTTCACGGTCCTGGCCGACATCGACGGCACCTGGTCCCGCCGCTACACCGGCCACATCGAGACGGGCGCGCCGAGCGTCACCGGCTGACCGGCCCGCAGAGCCCTCACCTCCCGGCCAGGGCCGCGCGCCGGATCGTGGCGTCGACGAGCGCGAGCGCCTCCTCGGCGGTACGCCCCGGGGCGCGGTTCCAGGGGCCGATGAGCCCGTGCCACCCCCGGGACCGCAGCTCGGTCATGATCCAGGCGCCGGCCTCGTTCATGGTGGACGCGCTGCCGTGGCCGAGCCGGTGGGCGGCGAGCAGCGCGCCGCAGAGGCACCGGGCGCCGCGCGCGTCGCGCAGCCTGTACGGGGTGTTCTGCCAGCCCCACTCGGTCAGCACCCTGCGCGCGTACGCGAGGTGGACGGAGGGACGCACGTCGGCCCGGCCGATCCTGCGCCAGACGTGCAGCCGGTCCGGGAGGGCGGCCCCGAGCCGGCCGGGCAGCGGACGCTCGGCGGGCGGGGGCGGGGGAAGCGCGTCGAGCGCGCCCAGCGCGTCGGCGACCAGCCGGTCCACGGGGACGGAGAGGAGACTCCGCCAGGCCTCGGGCGCGGGCGCGGGGCCGGGAGCGGTCGCGGGCACGGGGCCGGGGTCGGGCGCCGGCACCGGGGTGGGGGCAGGAGCAGGGGAGAGCAGCCGTTCCCAGGCGGCGCTCTCGTAGAGGCGGGCCGCCTCACGGTCGAGGGCGTCGGGGTCGAAGGCGTCGGGATCCAGCAGCGGGGCGGGGGAGGACATTCCCACATCATTAGCGAGAGATGTCTGGTTTGCGACTTATGCTCCGAGCGTGTCGCCCCCTTCACCGACACACAGGGAGGGCATTACGCCGCACAATTCCCCGAAGGTAGCGAGCCGCCCTATTCGGACATTGCGCCCCCAGTGACGCGACTCACTCCCCCCGCCCCGCCGACGCCCCGCCACCCGTCACGAGCCGTGCGGCACAAGGGATTCGGGAAGGGGCGCCGAAACGGTAGATCTTGAATTCGACACGTTCGATCTTCGGTGCTCCTTTTCACCCGCATTCCCGTCTTGTTCCCCGCCGTATTCCTCGCCTACGGTCACCTCCATTCGGACGGATCGCCGAATCCTGCCACCGTCCGAAAGACCTCCCATTTCACCCGACGGCAGGAGCGGGGGACCCACCACACCGCCGGTCCGGCCATCCGGAACGGCTCGGGGTGAAGCCGCGTGCGCGCGGCCGGACAGCTCCAGTCCGAACCCGACAGCTCACCTCGCAGGCGCCGGAGAGGAAACCGTCATGCCCGCTCACGGCAAGCACCGCCGCCCCCGACGCCGCCCCGTCTCCCGAGGTATCGCCTTCGCCGGCACCGGCGGCGTGGCCCTCGCCCTGCCCCTGGTCGTGCCCGCCACGGCCGGCGCCGAGCCCGTCGCGAGCACCGCCGCACCGGCCGCCGCCGTCACCGCTCAGGCCGTCCGGGCCGCCGTGCCCGCGCAGGCCCCCGCCGCGCCCGCCGCCGCCCGCGCGTACACCGTCGTGAAGGGCGACTCGCTTTCCCTGATCGCCCACCGAAAGGGAATTCAGGGCGGCTGGAAGTCGATTTACCAGGCCAACAGGACGGCCGTGGGTGACAACCCGTCACTCATTCACCCGGGCCTTGAACTGACGATTCGTCGGGATTCCGCGAAGGCCGCCCCCGCGCCGGAGAAGAAGGCCCGGAAGAGCTCCGCCGACTCCGCGTCCAAGAGCGACGCCAAGCCCGCCGCCAAGCCCGCCTCGGCCGGTTCCGCCGAACGGGCGAGCCGCTCCGCCGCCCGCGCGGCGGCCCCGGTGGTCCAGGCCCAGCCGGCCTCCGTCAAGGCCGTGCCCGCCGCCGCCACCCAGTACGCCGACAACCTCGACGGCTGGATCCGCGAGTCGCTCGACGTCATGGCCCGCTACGGCATCCCCGGCTCGTACGACGGCATCCTCCGCAACGTGATGCGCGAGTCCTCCGGCAACCCCCGCGCCGTCAACCTCTGGGACTCCAACGCCGTGAAGGGCACCCCCTCCAAGGGCCTGCTCCAGGTCATCGACCCGACGTTCACGGCCTACCACGTGCCGGGCACCTCGCTCGACCCGTACGACCCCGTCGCGAACATCACCGCGGCCTGCAACTACGCGGCCGACCGCTACGGCTCCATCGACAACGTCAACGGCGCCTACTGATCCCGCCCGTTCGGATCCGGTCTGTTCGGATCCAGTCTGTTCGGATCCAGTCTGTTCGGATCCAGTCTGTTCGGATCCGGGCCGCCCGCGGCCACCCCGAAGTGGCCGGTGAACCAGTCCGCCGCCAGCGCCGCCACCTCCTCCAGGGCCCCCGGCTCCTCGAAGAGGTGGCCGGCGCCGGGCACGACCTCGACCCGGCTCTCGCAGCGCAGCAGCGCCCCGGCCCGCCGGTTGAGGTCCAGGACGAGCTCGTCGCTCCCGCCGACGACCAGCAGCGTGGGGGCCGTGACCCCGGCGAGCCGCTCCTCCGCCAGGTCGGGCCTGCCGCCCCGGGACACCACGGCCGCCACGTCGTCGTCCGGTTCCGCCGCCGCCCACAGCGCGGCGGCCGCACCCGTACTCGCCCCGAAATAGCCGCGCGGCAGGCCCTCGGCACCGGGCCACCGGGCCGACCAGGCGGCGGCACGGCCCAGCCGTTCGGCGAGCAGCGGGGTGTCGAAGACCCGTGACCTGTCGGTCGCCTCGGCCTCCGTGAGCAGGTCGAAGAGGAGGGTGCCGAGCCCCGCCCGGTTCAGCTCGGCGGCCACCGCGCGGTTGCGCGGACTGTGCCGGCCGCTGCCGCTGCCGTGCGCGAAGAGGACCAGCCCCGCCGCCCCGTCGGGCACCGCCAGATCACCCGGCAGCTCCGGACCGCCGGCCGGGATCCGTACCGCCGTGTGCCGGACGACCGGGCCGCGGGCCGCCCTGCTCCGGTCGAGCCGGTCCACCACCTCGGCGTCCGGCGTCTGGTCGAACTCCCGGTAGAACTGCCCGACCGCGTAGAACCCCTGCGGGGCGTGGACGGCGACCGTCTCGTCGGCCTCGCCCCCGAGCCGCGCCGTCCAGCCGTACGGCGCCACCGGGACGGCCAGCACGATCCGGGCGGCTCCCGCGGCCCGGACCACCCGGCAGGCGGCGAGCGCGGTCGCCCCCGTGGCGAGCCCGTCGTCGACGACCACCGCCGTACGCCCTTCCAGCGGGACCGGCCTGCGGCTGCCCCGGTACACGCGGGCGCGCTCGGCCATGACCGCCCGCTCCCGCTCCTCGGCCGCCTCCAGGTCCCGCTCGGCCAGTCCCGCGTCCCGCACGACCTGCTCGTTGACGACCCGGACGCCGCCCTCCCCGATCGCCCCCATGGCCAGCTCGGGCCGGCTCGGCACGCCCAGTTTCCGCACGAGGCAGATGTCCAGCGGCGCGTCGAGCGCCTCGGCCACCTCCGCCGCCACCGGCACCCCGCCGCGCGGCAGCCCGAGAACGACGACGTCACGCCCCTGGAGATGGCCGAGCCGGGCGGCGAGCTGCCGCCCCGCGTCGACCCGGTCGGCGAAATACATGGCACGCCGCCTTCCCGATCAGCGGCCCCCTGGCGGACCGGCGTCGGGCCCGGCCCCTACCTCCAGGGTCCCACCGGCCGGGTCGGCGCCCGTCGGACCCGGGGACGGCCGCCGCGCCGCCTCGGCCCGCGCCGTTCCCCGCGCCGCCTCAGCCCGCGCCGTTCCCCGTGCCGTGCCGCACGATCGCGACCGGGCAGGGGGCGTGGTGCAGGAGCGCCTGGCTCACGGAACCGAGGAGCAGCCCGGCGAAGCCGCCGCGCCCCCGGGCGCCCATGACGACCAGCTGCGCGTTCTCGCTCTCCTCCAGCAGGACCTCGCGGGGACGGCCGCGCACCAGCCGGGGCTCGGCCTCCGTCCCGGGGTGCCTGGCTGTGGCCCGGGCCAGCGCCGCGTCGAG
Source organism: Streptomyces sp. NPDC056503 (assembly GCF_042794995.1). Lineage (NCBI taxonomy): Bacteria > Bacillati > Actinomycetota > Actinomycetes > Kitasatosporales > Streptomycetaceae > Streptomyces > Streptomyces sp. NPDC056503. The sequence continues at coordinate 72,815 of NZ_JBHTST010000006.1, read as the reverse complement.
GACCCGGGCGGCCTCCGCGTGCACCTCCTCCGCGCCGGCGAAGAGCGGCGTGAGGTCCCCGGGCCCCGAGCGCGGGGCCCAGGCGTGGACGGCGACGAGGCCGGCGCCACGGGCCCGCGCCTCCGTGAAGGCGAAGTCGACGGCCGCGTCGGAGTCCGGCGATCCGTCGACCGCGAGGAGCACCGGCCCCTCCGGCTCGTCCCGGCCGCGCACGACGAGCACCGGGCACGGGGCGTGGGCGGCGAGGTGGACGGCGACCGAGCCCACCACGAGGCCGGTGAAGGCGCCGGTGCCGCGGCTGCCGACGACGACCAGCTCCGCGCCCCGGGCCCTGGTCGCGAGGACGGCGAGCGGTTCGCCGGTGATCAGCTCGCCGGAGACCTCGGTGCCCGGGGCGACCGCGCCCGCCCGGGCCACGGCCGTGTCCAGGACGATCTCCGCCTGCCGTCGCAGCCCGCTCTCGGTGGGCCCGTACACCGAGGGTTCCAGGTCGACGCGGAACAGCGGCCAGACGAAGGCGTGGACGACGACCAGGCGCGCACCGCGCCGCCCGGCCTCCCGCGCCGCCGTCTCGACCGCCCCGAGCGCCGACGGCGAGCCGTCCGTCCCGACGAGGACGAACGGACCGCCGTCCGTCGTGGTCTCCGGTGCCGTCGCCGGCTCCTCGCTGCGCCCCATCGCTCTTCCGTCCTTCCGGTCGTGCACCGCCGATCGCGGGTGCCCCGTCGTCGAGTACACCCGTCGGCTGCCCGCCGGGCCGGGCGCCACGCGGGCCGGAAGTCCCGCGTGGCCCCGCCGAAGGTCCCCGGAGGCCGGTCGGCGGGGGTCAGGCCGCCAGGAAGGCCTCGATGGCCCGGGCGAGGTCCTTCGGGGTCTCCTCGGGCGGGTAGTGCCCGGCGTCCGCGAGGACTTCGAGGCGGGCGTTGGGGTACCAGCGCAGCCAGGTCGACTCCATCGCGTCGGCGCCCAGCGCCGGGTCGTGCGCGCCGACGACGAGGAGCACGGGCGTGGGGTTGTCGCGGACCCGCTCGTGGAAGTCGGTGCCGGACCAGGAGTCCAGGTAGGCGCGGAAGGCGGCGGCCGAGGAGCGGCTGACGGAGCGGTCGACGACGGCGTCCAGCCAGGGGGCGTCGTGCCGGCCGCCGGTGGTGTGGTCGATGATGACCCTCCGCAGCGCCGGGTCGGCGGCGGCGCCCGCGAAGAGCTGCCGGCTCTCCTCGTCGAGGGGGAAGCCGGCGGCGGAGACGGGCGAGATCCCGACGATCGAGCGGACCCGGTCGGGCGCGTCGAGCAGCATGAGCTGGGCCGCCTTGCCGCCCATGGAGTGGCCGATGACGGAGAAGGAGTCCCAGCCGAGGTCGTCGGCGACGGCCAGGGCGTCCGCGGCGACCTCCTCCATGGTGAAGGCGCCGTCGGCGTCCCTGGCCTCGCCGTAGCCGCGGCAGTCGAGGAAGGCGTAGCTGGCCGCCGACTCGTCGAGGTGCGCCCGGAGCGGGTCGAAGCTGCTGCGGTCGCCGAACCAGTTGTGGAGGACGAGGGCCCTCCCGGGCCCGTCGCCGTGGACGTCGTACGGAAGGACCCGGCCGGTCATGGTGCCCCCTGCGCGCGAGGTGGTGATGAGGGTGGTGGTCGTGTCCGCCGCGCGCCGTGGCGGCGGCGGACGACGACCGAGTGTGACGGTCCGGACGCGCCGGGTCAACAGGCCCGGGGTCCGTGTGGGCGAAACCGGCCCGCACGCGCGCGTGGCGGTGGTCGGGGACGGGACGGGGAGGGTCGTCCGCCGGGATGCGGCGGCTTTCACGCCGGGCGCATCCTGTCTGTGTGACCCCGCACGGCCAGAACCCCGGCACGCCGCCCGGCGTGCCCCCCGGCATGCCGCCGCCGGCCCTGACGCAGGCGCTGGCGGAGGCGGCGACGGACGCCGTCGAGGCCGTCGGCGGTTACGCCGGCGGGGTGTACCTGCGCTCCGGTACGGAGGGGCTGCTGCGGCTCTCGGTGCTGGCGGGGCTGCCGGGCGAGCTGTTCCGGCCGTGGTCGCGGATGCACACCAACCGTCCCTTCCCGGTCGCCGAGGTCCACCGGTCCGGGCAGCCGGTCCAGCTGTCGGACGTCGAGGAGTCGATGCGGCGGTTCCCCCAGCTGGTGGCGAGCCTGCCGTTCCCCTTCGCCTCCCTGTACGCCCCCGTGGTCGCCGGCCGCGAGCGCTTCGGGGTCCTCGTGGTGCTGCGGCCGCCGTCGCCGGGGCTGCCGGCCGGGGCGCGGGACCGGGAGCGGATGACGCGGGCGGGGCTGCGGCTCGGCGAGGTCCTCGCGGAGCTCTCGGCGGGCGGCACGGGCGTGTGGTGGCCGGGCGACCCGATCTGTGTGCAGCTGCCGTCGGGCGCGGTGCCGCCGGTGCGGTTCGGTTCCTTCGACTGGGACCTGGCGTCGGGGACGGTGACGATGGACGACGGGCTGCGGTCGATCCTCGGCGTCCCGGACCCCTCGCCGCTGCGGATCGAGGCGCTGACCTCGCGGCTCGATCCGGAGGACGGTTACGCGCTGTGGGCGGCGGCCCGCCGGACGGGCGCGGCGGACGGCGGCGGTTCGGTGCGCCGGCTGCGGCTGAAGGGGCCCGACGGCGGGCTGCACCTGCTGGAGGTGTCGGCGCGCTCGCGGTTCGTCGGGACGGACGGGCACGGGCACCTCGCGGGCACCCTGGTGGACCTGGGCACGGGGCTGGTCGGCTCGGACGCCACGGACCGGCTGCCCCGGGCCATCCTGGCCATCGACCGGCTGGGCCGCGTCACCTACGTGAACGAGCGCACCGAGCGGCTCCTCGGGCGCCCGCGCGGGGCGCTGGCCGGGCGGCCGCTGTGGGAGGCGCTGCCGTGGTTCGGCCAGCCGTTCCACGAGGAGCAGCTGCGGGCCGCGCTGCTGTCGACCGAGCCGGTGAGGTTCCTGGCCCGCCCGGAGGACGGCCGCTGGCTGTCGGTGTCGCTGCACCCGGGCCGGGACGGGGTGACCATGGTCCTCGTCCCGGAGGAGGACCCCGTACCCGAGACCGCCGTGCCGTCCCCGCCTCCCACGCCGTCCACGCGTGCCGGGGACGGGCTCGGGTCGGAGGCCGCGCGGGCGGCCTCGCTCTACCGGCCGGTGGCGCTGGCGATCGCCCTGACGGAGGCGGTGACGGCGCGGCAGGTCTCGGCGGTGGTCACGGAGGAGCTGCTGCCGGCCTTCGGCGGCCGGCAGCTGGCGATCTACCTGCTGAGCGACCGGCGGCTGTACCTGGCGTGGGAGACGGGGTTCCCGCCGGGCTTCCTCGACCCCTTCGACGGGGTGGCGCTCGACGCCCATGTGCCGGGGGTGGACGTGCTGACGTCCGGCCGGGCGATGTTCTTCGAGTCGATGCAGGTGCTGAACCGGGCCTATCCGGAGCTGCCGCTGGACGCGGACACGGGGGCCCGGGCGTTCCTGCCGCTGATCGCCTCGGGCCGGCCGGTGGGCTCGTGCATCCTCGGCTTCGACGGGCCCCGGGACTTCGGTCCGGAGGAGCGGGCGGTGCTGACGGCGCTGGCCGGGCTGATCGCGCAGGCGCTGGAGCGGGCGCAGCGGTACGACACCGAGGCCGCCGTCGCACGGGGGCTCCAGGACGCCCTGCTGCCGCACCGGCTGCCGGTGCGGCAGGGCCTGGAGACGGTGGGCCGCTACCTGCCGGGCACCCAGGGCATGGACGTGGGCGGCGACTGGTACGACGTGGTGGAGACGGCCCGGGGCGAGCTGGCCCTGGTGATCGGCGACGTCCAGGGCCACGGGGTCGCGGCGGCGGCGACGATGGGGCAGCTGCGGAGCGCGGTGCGGGCCTTCGCCCTGAGCGGCCTGCCGCCGCAGGAGGTCGTACGCGGCACCAACCGGCTGCTGATCGACCTGGACCCCGGCCAGTTCGCGAGCGCCTGTTACGTGCTCCTGGACGCCCACACCGGTGACGTACAGGCGGTACGGGCCGGGCACCCGCAGCCGCTGCTGCGGCATCCGGACGGCACCGCGGAGCTGCTCGACATCGCGGGCGGGGTGGTGCTCGGGGTGGACGGACGCGCCGCCTACCCGGTGACCCGGCTGCGGCTGGCCGAGGGCGCGGTCCTCGCGCTCTTCACGGACGGACTGGTGGAGCGCCCGGGCGCGGACATCGACGAGGGGGTGGAGCGGCTGCGCCGGACCCTGGCGTCGACGGGCTCGCTCCCGCTGGCGGAGGCGGCGGACCGCCTGATGCACGAGGCGGTGCGGTCCTCGGACCGTCCCGACGACATCGCCCTCCTCCTCGCGTCCCGCTGGCTGCGGCGGGGCGGGTAGGGCGGGGGTGTCTTCCGGGGCTCACCCGGTCGGGTCAGCGGCGCTGGTCGGCGCGGGTGGACGCGGCGAGGCTGGGAGGGTCCGGGCCGTCCGGGCCGGACGAGAACGGGGTGGCCGCGTGGCGGCCGCCCGAGGCGAGGAGGTCCCGTGCAGCAGGACAAGCAGCCCGACTACCGGCCCGTGGTCTTCCGCGACCGCTCGGCGGGGTACGCGTTCCTGACCCGGTCGACCGCGACGAGCGAGCGGACCATCGAGTGGGACGACGGCAACACCTATCCGGTGATCGACGTCGAGATCTCCTCGGAGAGCCACCCGTTCTTCACGGGCAAGGCGCGGACGGTCGACACGGAGGGCCGGGTCGCCAGGTTCGAGCGCCGGTACGGCGAGAGCGACTGAGGCTTCCGGAGGACGGGGCGGGTGGGAGGGGCGTCCGGTGGACGCCGTCCCGCCCGCCCCGTTCGCCGAGCATCCGGGCGGGGGCGGGTCAGCCCTCGACGATGCCGGACTTGCCGATCTTGATGACGCTCTTGGTGGCGCCGGAGGAGGAGCCCAGGGCCTCGACCTTCTTGACGATGTCCTGGCCCTCGACGACCTCGCCGAAGACGACGTGCTTGCCGTCGAGCCAGTCGGTGATGATCGTGGTGATGAAGAACTGCGAACCGTTGGTGTTGCGGCCCGCGTTCGCCATCGAGAGCAGGAACGGGCGGTCGTGCTTCAGCTTGAAGTTCTCGTCCTCGAACTTCTCGCCGTAGATGCTCTTGCCGCCGGTGCCGTTGCCCCGGGTGAAGTCACCGCCCTGGAGCATGAAGGCGGGGATGACGCGGTGGAAGGGGGAGCCCTCGTAGCCGAAGCCGTGCTGGCCGGTGGCGAGCTCGCGGAAGTTCTGCGCCGTCTTCGGGACGACGTCGTCGAACAGCTTGAAGACGATCCGGCCGGCCGGCTCGTCGTTGATGGTGATGTCGAAGAAAACGTTGTTGCTCATGGGGACATCCTGTCATTACCCGCGCACCGCGCGCGCACGGGCCGCCGTCCGGCGGGTCACGGCGTGCCGGTGCCCCGCGCCGACAGGAACGCGGGGCACCGGGGGCGGTGGGGGGCGAAGCGTCAGCCGAGGCCCTGCCCGGAGCTTTCCGCGACGGTGCTCCCCACGGTCGTGACGGTCTCGTGGAGGGTCGTCGCGGCGCCGTCCTCCTGGAGGAGTCCCGTGGCGCCGCCGAGCGGGCTCTCCGCGGCGCTGGCCTGCGGCGGCGGGGTGACGAGGGCGGTGACGACGCCTGCGGCGAGGGAGGCGATGGCGAGCATGCTGCGCTTCTTCATGCCCTGGTCAACTACTGGGGCGGAAAAGGGTTACGGGTCCCCGCCCCGCCGCCCGCCTTCCGCCGGGACCGGACCGCGCCGGTGTCGGCCACCGGCCCGGACGCCCTCCGGGCAGACGACGCCCCCCGTCCCGCGGGCCCGGTCGACGGCGGCCGGACGGGCGGACTCCCCGGAGCGCGTCTCCCGCCGCCACTCGTCGACGGTGCGCGGCGCGCACCTCCGGGTCGAGGACGGTCGGGCCGACCTGTTCATCCGTCAACTCGCCCCCGTCCGAGCGGTCCGCCGCGCGCGGGCCGACCGGTCCGGGGGCCGTCACCGGGGCGTGTGATCGGCGCCGGTGGAGACGAGTCCGGCCTCGTAGGCGAGGATGACGAGGTGGACCCGGTCGCGGGCGACGAGCTTGGCGAGGAGCCGGGTGACGTAGGTCTTGACGGTGGCGAGCGTGATGTGGAGCTCGTCGGCGATCTCGGTGTTGGACAGTCCCCGGCCGACCAGGGTGAGGACCTCCTGTTCCCGCTCGGTGATGCGCTCGGCGACGTGGCGGGCGGCGGGCGACGGGCCGTCCGCGGGGGTGCCCCGTCCGTCCCGGGGGCGTCGGGTGAACTCCTTGATGAGACGCCCGGTGACGCCGGGGGCGATGAGGGCGTCTCCGGAGGCGACGACGCGGACGGCGGCGAGGATGTCGTCCATCGCCATGTCCTTGACGAGGAATCCGGACGCGCCGGCGTGCAGCGCGCCGTAGACGTGGTCGTCGTCGTCGAAGGTCGTCAGGACGACGACGCGGGCACCGGACCGGCCGGCGGTGATCCTCCGGGTCGCCTCGATGCCGTCCGTACCCGGCATGCGCAGGTCCATCACGACGACGTCGGCGCCGGTCTCCTCGACGAGCCGGACGGCCTCGGCGCCGTCGGACGCCTCGCCGGCGACGACCAGGTCCTCGGTCTCGGCGATGACCATCCGCAGGGCGGTGCGCACCAGCGGCTGGTCGTCGGCGAGGACGACCCGCACCGGGCGCGGGGCGGGGGCGGGGGCGGTGGTGTCGCTCATGCGGGGGCGGCTCCTGGTGGGAGGGGCAGGTGGGCGGTGACGCGGAAGCCGCCGTCGGGGCGGGGGCCCGCGGTGAACTCCCCGTGCAGCAGTCCGACGCGCTCGCGCATGCCGACGAGGCCGTATCCGGAGCCTCCGCCGACCCGCTCGCGCCGGCGGTCCTGGGCGGGCCCGGGGTCCTCGACGGTGAGGGCGAGGACCGCGGGGTCGCGGTGGTCGACGGTGACCGTGCAGCTGCCGGCGCCGGAGTGGCGGACGACGTTGGTGACGGATTCCTGGAGGACGCGGAAGGCGGAGAGGTCGATCTCGGGCGGGAGGGGGCGCGGGGCGCCGACGCGGCGGACGGTGACCCGCACTCCGGCGGCGCCGGTGGTCTCGGCGAGCCGGTCGAGCGCGGCGAGCCCCGGCAGGTCGGGGAGCGCGGGCTCGGCGGGGGCGCCGGACGACGGATCGGCGGGGCCGACAGGTGCGGCAGGACCGCTTGGCACGCCTGGTGCGACGGGCCCCTCGGGTGCGTCGAGGGCGTCGGCGGTGCGGAGGGCGCCGAGCATGCGGCGGAGGCCGGCGAGGGTCTCGCGGCTGGCGGCCTCGATCTCGTCGAGGGCGGCGCGGGCCAGCTCGGGGCGCTTGTCGATGACGAGGCGGGCGGCTCCGGCCTGGAGGGCCACGATGCCGATGCTGTGGGCGACGGTGTCGTGCATCTCCCGGGCGATCCGGAGCCGCTCGGCGGTGACGGCCTGTTCGGCGGCGCGGGCGCGGGTCTCCTCGGCGTGGAGGCGGTTCTGGCGCGCGGAGCGGCCGAGGAGCCAGACGGCGCTCGCGGTGGAGGACACGGCGAGGGCCGTGGTGGTGCCCGCGGTCCAGCCGGCGAGGAGCCGGACGGCGAGGTGGGCGAGGACGACGCCGACCGCGAGGAGGACGGCGCGCTCGGACTCCCTCGTCGGCCGGTGGGCGGCGATCGCGTAGAGGGCGACGTCGACGGCGAGGTACTGGGCGAACGGTATGGCGGTGACGCTCAGCGGCGTGGAGCAGAGGACCGCGGCGGCGAGGAGGTGGCCGAGGGCCGCGGTGGGACGGCGGTCGAGAAGCACGCTGCCGCGCAGGGCCAGCGCGGTGGCGAGGCCGAGCATGGTGAGCCCGTCCCAGCGGAGGAAGACGACGCCGGCGAGGACGTCGGCCTCCTCCTGGCCGGGCAGGCGCAGCCGCAGGAGCACGGTGAAGAGGAGCCCGGCGAGCCAGGCGAGCGCGGCCCATTGGCCGGGCGTGACCCGTGTGCGAAGGCGGGTCGGCGAAGTCGCTGACATCCGGTGATCGTAGATCGTCGTCCGCTCCGGGTCGTCAACCCCTGGTCGTACGACCGGGGATGACCGGCGGTCGTGTGACTGTCCGTCCTGGTCCGATGCCCGGGGGCGGGTCCGGAGGGCACCGTGGTGGACATGATCGAAGTAAGGGAACTCACGAAGCGCTACGGCGCCACCACCGCGGTCGACCGGCTGACGTTCACCGTGCGGCCGGGCCGGGTGACCGGTTTCCTCGGGCCCAACGGCGCGGGGAAGAGCACCACGTTGCGGATGGTCCTGGGACTGCACGCGCCGACGAGCGGCGCGGTGACGGTCGGAGGCCGGCGGTTCGCGGACCGGCCGCGAGGACTGCGGCACGTGGGCGCGCTCCTCGACGCCTCGGACGTGCACGGCGGGCGTACCGCGCGGGCGCACCTCGGGATCCTCGCGCGGAGCAACCGGATACCGGCGGCCCGGGTCGACGCGGTGCTGGCGGAGGTCGGTCTCGCCGCCGCCGCGCGGCGGCGGATCGGCGGCTTCTCGCTGGGGATGCGCCAGCGGCTGGGGATCGCGGGCGCCTTGCTGGGCGATCCGCCGGTGCTGCTCTTCGACGAGCCGCTGAACGGGCTGGACCCGGAGGGGGTGCGCTGGGTGCGGGGGCTGTTCCGGCGGCTCGCGGAGGAGGGGCGGACGGTGTTCGTCTCCAGCCATCTGATGAGCGAGATGGAGCACACGGCCGATGACCTGGTGGTGGTCGGCCGGGGCCGGCTGATCGCCGAGCAGAGCCTGGCGGAGTTCGCGGCGCGCGGGGCGCGGCCGAGCGTGGCGGTGGGGACACCGGCCCCCGGGACGCTGACGCCGCTGCTGCTGGCCGCGGGCGCGGAGGTGGTGGCGGAGGAGGGCCGGCTGACGGTGACGGGGTTGAGCGCGGCCCGGGTCGGCGAGCTGGCGGCGGAGCACCGGGTGGTGCTGGACCAGTTGACGACCCGCGGGACCTCCCTGGAGGAGGCGTTCATGGAGCTGACGGCGGAGAGCGCCGACTACACGGCAGGGGGTGCCCGATGACGACGACGATCGCTTCCGTGGTGGAGCCGAGGGCGAGGTTCCGCGATCTGGTGGCCTCGGAGTGGCTGAAGTTGTGGTCGCTGCGTTCGACGGGCTGGTCGCTGCTGCTGGGCGCGCTGGCGGTGGTGGCGTTCAACGTGGGGGCGGCCTGGGACCACTACCGGTACTGGTTCGCCTACGACGAGGCGTCGCGGGTGGCCTTCGTGGCGGACGGGCTGGCGCTGGGGGACGCGTTCACGGGGAACGCGGCGACGGTGCTGGTGCTGTGCTCGGCGGCGATGGGCGCGGTGGCGGTGGTCGGCGAGTACGGCAGCGGGCAGGTGCGGACGACGTTCGCGGCGGTGCCGGCGCGGGGGGCGCTGGTCTCGGCGAGGGCGCTGGTGCTGGCCGGGGTGCAGACCGGGTTCGGCGCGGTGGTGGCGGGCGGGTCGTTCTGGGCCTCGCAGGCGGTGCTGTCGCTGCGCGGTGTCGGGGTGTCGCCGGGGCATCCGGGCGCGGTGCGGCTGGTGGTGGCGTCGGCGCTGCTCGCTCCGGTGTGCGCGCTGGCCGGGATGGCGCTGGGGGCGGTGCTGCGGCGCGGCGCGGCGGCCGTGGTCGGCGCCGTGGTGCTGCTCCTGCTGCTGCCGATGGTGCTGAGCGAGGAGCGCCGGCTGACGGCGGTGCTCGCGCACACGGCTCCGTTCCGGGCGTGGCACCGGCTGGCCGGGGAGGGTGTGGCGGGGCCGTTCCCGTGGTCGACGGGCGGGGCGTGGTCGGTGTACGGCGCCTGGGCCGTGGTGGCGGTGCTGGTGACGGTGGTGGCGGTGCGCCGGCGGGACCAGTGAGCCGGGACGGCGGGCGCCGGGTCAGCGGGGGTCCGGCGGGGTGAGGCGCCGGCGGACGCGGCTCTCGTGGACGAGGCGGCCGACGAGGGCGCCGCCGTAGACGACGAAGCCGACGCCGACGAGCCAGGACTGGAGGACGAGGACGGTGCCGAACTGCCCGTAGGTGACGGCGTTGGAGGCGATCAGCGGGGAGAAGACCAGCTGGGAGAAGACCCGCAGCCCGAGGAGGCCGAAGGCGGTGAGCACGGCGCCGGGCAGCAGCGCCCGCCAGCGGAGCCGGCCGCACAGGAGGAAGCGCTGGGACCACCAGAAGAAGAGGAAGGTGCCGAGGAGGTCGCCGGTGGCGACGAGGACGGTGACGCCGGCGGGGGCGTTCTCGGGGGCGGGGAAGGCGACGAAGAGGAGGAGGGCGGCGATGAGGACGGCGAGCCAGACGACGTGGCGCCACATGGTGTGCCAGCGGGCGGTGGGGAGGTCCCAGACGCGTTCGTATCCGGTCTGGACGGCGGAGCCGAAGGTGACGCCGAAGGCGGCGAGGGCGGCGAGGCCGAAGGCGGTGGTGCGCTGGAGTGCCTGACCGGGCTGGCCGAAGAGCTCCTCGACCTCTTCCTCGGAGACCTCCGTGACGCCGAGGCCCTGGATGAGCCAGCGTGCGAAGCCCTGGCCGCGGGCAAGGTCGGCGGCGGCCACGACGATGAGGAGGGGCACGAGGGTGAGGAGGCTGAGGGCGGCGAACCCCATGGCCCGGTGCATGAGTTCCATGGCGCGGCCCCGGTTCCACACGACGCCCGCGGACGAGTCGAGCAGGCGGGCGTGCAACCGCTGGAACCAGCGGGCGTGTTCGGGCGGCGGCGGGTCGCTCGGCGTACCGGGGAGGGGGGGCATGTCAGGTCCGGTACCCGCCCGAGGGCCGGGTCCCGCAGCGATGCGGCCGAACGGGTGGGTGTGGGGCCGGTCAGGGGAGCGGGCGGGCGCCGGGGCCGGGGGTGACGGTGACGTCCCGGACGGTGAGGACCTCGGCGTCGTCGCCGGCGCACTGGACGACGACCCGGACGGGGGCGCCGCAGGCGCTGTGGCGGATGTCCAGGGCGGGCCCCTCGGGGTCGCCGGTGTGGGTGTCGCCCCACTGTTTGAGGGCGAGCATGACGGGCCAGAGGTCGATGCCCTTGGGGGTGAGCCGGTACTCGTTGCGGGTGCGGGTGCCGGGTTCCCGGTAGGGGACGGCGCGGAGGACTCCGGCTGCGACGAGTTTGCGGAGGCGGTCGGCGAGGACGGCCTCGGAGAGTCCGATGTGGCGGCGGAAGTCGTCGTACCGGCGGACGCCGTTGAAGGCGTCGCGCAGGATGAGCAGGCTCCACTTCTCGCCCACGAGGTCCAGGGTGCGGCGGACCGAGCAGTTCTCGGTGTCCGTCTCCAGCCACTTCATCGTCACACTGTAGCCACCTGGCTCTGTCGTTGACAGTCAGCCGACGCGGAGGCTAGCTTCGCGGTACAGAGTCAGCCGTCGCCACGGCGGCGGGGAACGACGGAGTGGAGTGGTCATGGGGCGGTCACGGACGGTCGAGTGGGAGGACGCCGGGGCCACGGCACGGGCGGCGGCGTCCATGGCCGGGCTCGACTTCCTGCGCGAGATGATCGCGGGCCGGCTGCCGGGCCCGCCGATCGCGGCGCTGCTCGGGTTCTCCCTGGAGGAGGCCGAGCACGGGCGGGCGGTCTTCGCCCTGGAGCCCGGCGAGGAGCACTACAACCCGATCGGCAGCGTGCACGGCGGGGTCTACGCCACGCTCCTCGACTCGGCGGCGGGCTGCGCGGTGCACACCACGCTGCCGCGGGGCACCGCGTACACCTCGCTCGACCTGCAGACCCGCTTCCTGCGGCCGATCACGATGGACACGGGCAAGGTGCGCGCCATCGGCACGGTCCTCTCGCAGGGGCGGCGCACCGCGCTCGCGGAGGCCGGGCTGTACGACGAGGAGGACCGGCTCCTCGCACACGCCACCAGCACCTGCATGCTCTTCCCGGTTCCCGGCCGGGAAGAGGGCGACGGCGCCCGCGCCTGACGCCCGGCGCGCGCCCGTCCGGTCAGCGCAGGACGAGGGCCGGGCGGGCGCGGGTACAGCGGTCGGGGGCCACGTCGGGAGCCGCGCTGGCCTGGAGGGCGGCGCTGACCAGGGTGGCCAGCAGGTCGATGTCGGAGCCGGCGTCGAGCCTCACCGTCACCCAGCCCGAACCGGCCCGGAGCCGTACCGCGGTGGAGTTCAGGAGGGCGGGGCGCAGCCTGGCGACCATCGCGCGGGTGAGATGGACGTCGGCCTCGTGCTCGCCGTGGAAGTGGACGATCTCCTCCGTCGCCGTCCCGAGACCGAGTTCCGCACCGCAGTGCGCACGGCCACGGGTCAGCGAGGGCCAGCTCATCAGACGTTCACTGGCATGCCTGGCCGTGTTCATACGAGGAGCGTGCCGGGCTCCGGGGCGCGGCACAAGCGTCCTGGCGAAAGAATCGCGTCGAGGCCGAAAACCGTCGCCCAGGGAGGGCGGAGTGACGTTTCGTCACCACGATGGGTGGGGCCCGGGAAGCGCTACGTCACCGGGGCCGGGGCCGCGTTCCGCGCGTGGCGCGCGCCGGCGGGAACGGTCGCGGGAACGCTTGTGCGGAGGGGCGCGATCTGATCGAGTGGAACCAGAAGCTACCGACCAGTAAGAAACATCGCTCCCCGGGGGGACAGTCATGACGAACGGGTTCTTCGACTCCGTCGACGACGTCGCGGAGCGGCTCGCGGCCACCGGGTACCTGGCCTCCCCCGCCATCGCCACGACGGTCTTCCTGGCCGACCGGCTGGGCAAGCCCCTCCTGGTCGAGGGCCCCGCGGGCGTCGGCAAGACCCAGCTGGCCAAGGCCGTCACCGAGGCGACCGGCGCCCGGCTCGTACGGCTCCAGTGCTACGAGGGCGTCGACGAGGCCCGGGCCCTCTACGAGTGGAACCACGCCAAACAGCTGCTGCGGATCACGGCGGGACGGGGCGAGTCCTGGGACGAGGCCCGCACCGACATCTTCAGCGAGGAGTTCCTGCTCCCCCGGCCGCTGCTGACCGCGATCCGCTCCGAGGAGCCGACCGTGCTGCTGGTGGACGAGACCGACAAGGCCGACGTCGAGGTCGAGGGCCTGCTCCTGGAGGTCCTCGGGGACTTCCAGGTCACCGTGCCCGAACTGGGCACGATCACCGCCGTCCGGCGCCCCTTCACCGTCCTCACCTCCAACGCCGGCCGCGAACTGTCCGAGGCCCTGCGCCGGCGCTGCCTCTTCCTGCACATCGGCTTTCCCGAGGAGGAGCTGGAACGCCGGATCGTCGCGCTCAAGGTGCCCGGCCTCGACGCGGCCCTCACGGCCTCGGTCGTCCGGGTCGCGGGGGCGCTGCGCGCGATGGACCTGCGCAAGGTGCCGTCCGTCTCGGAGACGATCGACTGGGCGCGGACGCTCCTCGCCCTCGGCGCGGACCGGCTGGACGAGCGGGTGGTCCGGGAGACCCTGGGCGTCCTGCTCAAGCACCAGGACGACATCGTGAGGGCCGGGGCCGAGCTCGACCTGGAAGCGGTGTGAGCGGCGGCGGGCCGGTCGCCGGCGCCGCCCCGGCGACCGCCGAAGGACCCGTGGCGCGGCTCACCGGGCTCGTGGCGGCACTGCGCGAGCACGGTTTCGGCATCGGCACCGGCGAGACGGTCGACGCCGGACTGGCGCTCGAAGCGGTCGGGTTCGCCGACCGGGAGCGGACGCGGGCGGCGCTCGCCGCGACCCTGCTGCACGGGGAGCGGCAGCGCCCCGTCTTCGACCGGGTCTTCGACCTGTACTTCCCGGCGCTGGTCACCGCCCCCGGGCGGCCCGGGGAGGAGGCCGGGGACGCCGCCGACCTCGCCGCGCTGCGCGCGCGGATCGCGGAGGCGCTCGCCGCCGGCGACTCCGCGCTCCTGGACCGGCTCGCCGCCGAGGCGGTGGCCGGTTTCGGCGGATACGGCTCCGGCCCCGGGTCCGACGGCTGGTCCTCGCACCAGACGCTCTCCCGGCTCCGCCCCGAGACCCTCCTGGCCCGGGTGCGGGCCGCGCGCACGGCCGCCGGCCAGGAGACCGGCTTCACCGGCCGGCTGCTCGACGACGAGATCCGGCGGGCGATCGAGGGCTTCCGCGAACGGGTGCGGACCGAGGCGCGGCGGCGGGTCGCCGAGCGGCGGGGCCGCGACGAGGTGGCCCGGCGGGCGGTCGCCGTGACGGCGGACCGGGTGGACTTCCTGCTCGCCGGACGGGAGCAGCTGGACGAACTGCGCCGGACGGTACGCCCGCTGGCGCGGAAACTGGCGACCCGGCTCGCGGCCCGGCGGCGGCGCGCCTCGCGCGGCGAGATCGATCTGCGCCGGACCCTGCGGGGTTCGCTGTCGACCGGTGGCGTGCCGGTGCGTCCGGTGCTGCGCCGACGCCGTCCCGGCCGGCCCGAGCTGGTGCTGCTGTGTGACGTGTCCGGGTCGGTGGCCGGCTTCGCCCAGTTCACGATGGTGCTGGTGCAGGCCCTGCACGACCGGTTCAGCCGGGTGCGGGTCTTCGCCTTCGTCAACCGGGTCGACGAGGTCACCGGCCTCCTGGCCCGCGGCACGGCGGACCCCTCGGGGCTCGGCGAGCGGATCCTCGCGGAGGCCCGGCTGACCGGCTGGCACGGGCAGAGCGACTACGGGACGGCGCTCGACGGGTTCGTCGAGCGGTACGCGGACGCCGTCGGCCCGCGCACGGTCGTCTTCGTCCTCGGGGACGCCCGCACCAACAACGCCGATCCCCGTCCGGAGTCCCTGCGGCTCATCGCGGAGCGGGCCCGCCGGGTCCACTGGCTCAACCCCGAGCAGCCGGCGCTGTGGGGCACCGGCGACTCGGTGGCCCCGCTCTACGCGGAGCTGGTGGACATGCGTCCGTGCCGCAACGCCCGTCAGCTCGGCGAACTGATCGGCCGGCTGCTCCCCGTCTGAACCGCGGCGAGGGCGGAGCCCCGGCCCGGGCGCCCTCCTTCCCGGCCCGGGGGCCGGGGCTCCTTCCCGGCGCGGGAGGCCGTGCTTCCCTCCCGGCGCGGGAGGCCGTGCTTCCCTCCCGGCGCGGGAGGCCGTGCTTCCCTCCCGGCGCGGGGCCACCCGCCCGTGGCACGACCGGGCCATGACCTCCACCGGATCCGACCGTCCCGCGACCGGCTTCCCGCGCGGCGTCGGCGCGCCCGCGACCCGCGCCCTCGTCGCCGCCGGCCACACCCGGCTCGGCTGTACGGCCCCGGGGCGGGCGAATTAGCGTGGGGCCCATGGAACTCCTGGGAGACATCACCCCCGACCGCCCGCTGCTCGTCCTCGCCGTCAAGGAGGAGGCGCAGTTCCTGGACACGGCCCTGCCCGTGCTCCTCACCGGCATGGGCAAGGTGAACGCGGCGACCGCGCTCGCCACCGCTCTCGCCCGGGGCCCGCGCCCCTCGGGCATCGTCAACCTCGGCACCGCCGGGGCACTGCGCACCGGCTGGACGGGCACGCACGTCGTCGGCACGGTCGTCCAGCACGACCTGGACGGCGAACTCCTCGCGACCCTGACCGGCGAGACGTACGGGGCGCCGATCGCCCTCCCCGACGGCGGTGACGTGGTGCTCGCCACCGGGGACGCGTTCATCTCCGACGAGTCCGCCCGCGCCCGGCTGGCCGAGCGGGCGCCGCTGGTCGACATGGAGGGGTACGCCCTGGCCGCCGCCGCGGAGCTCGCGGGGGTGCCGCTGCGGATCGTGAAGCACGTCAGCGACGAGGCCGGCGACGGCGCCGACCGCACCTGGCGCGAGTCGGTCGCCGCCTGCTCCCGCGAGCTGGCCGACTGGGCGGCGGCCCACGTCCCGGCGTACCGCCTCTGACCCTCCCGCGCCCCGCCGCCCGGTCCGCGCGTCGGGAAGCGGGGAGGCCCGCCGCCCGGTCCGCGCGTCAGGGAGTGTGGAAGTGGGCCTCCGGACGGTCCTGGGTCGGGCCGGCGAGCGGGCCGTCCGGGGCTCCGCGCAGATGGCGGTCGAAGAAGGCGGCCACATAGGCGCGGGTGAGGAGGACGGCGCGCTCGGGTGCCAGTTCCGGGTGGGGCAGGCCGAAGTGACGCTCGACCAGGGGGAAGTCCGAGAAGGTCGAGTGCCCGGATCCGGCGATCGTGACCCACCGCCTCCACCCGTCGAGCCCCGGCCAGATCCGGTCCCACGTGGTGTCGAGGCCGCCCGGCAGATGGGTCTCGTCGTGGGTGCCCAGCATCAGGAACGGACGGCCGCGCAGCCCCTCGGCGGGCAGGTCCTCCCAGAAGGCCCCGTCCATGTTCACGCCCGCGTCGACCCGGCGGTCGGCGACCATCGTGGTGGCGGCGCTCGCGCCGCCGATGGAGTGGCCGGCCATCCCGATCCTGCGGGCGTCGATCACGCGCGCGTGCCGCCACGCGGGCGCGGGTCCGGTGAGCCGGTCCAGGACGAACCGCATGTCGGCGGCCCGGGTCAAGGTCACCACGCTGCCGGGGACGCCCTCTTCGTCGAGGGCGGCGCAGGCGGCGCAGCCCAGCGTCTCGCCGCCGGGGAGCGTGATGCCGTACGACTCGTAGGCGTGGTCGACGGAGGCGACGACGTAGCCGCGCGAGGCGAGGTCCTCGGCGAGGTGGGTGAGGGTCCAGCGGGAGACCGAGAAGCCCGGCGAGAGCAGGACCAGCGGGCGGCGTCCGGGCGCCGGGCGGACGTCCCTCCCGCTGTGGGTCCGGGTGGCGGCCAGGACGTCCGCCGGCAGCGCGGTGCCCGCGCCCAGGCCCTCGGCGAGGCGGCGCGTCTCCTCGCGGGTCGCGTACGGGGCCCGGGGCCCGCCGGGGCGTGCGGCCGGGTAGTGGAGGGTGACCATCAGCCGCCGGCCGTCGGCCGTCGGCACCCAGGGGTCGGTACGGGAGCGGTCGACGAGCGGCAGGACGGTGCTGCCCACGGGGTGCGGTCCGCTCGGCGCCGGCAGCGCGAGCGGAGCGGAGACGGCGCCGGCCGAGGGACCCGCGTCGGTCCGGGGCGCGGTGGGGGCCGTGGCGGTGGCGGCGGTGCCGGCGGATAACGCCAGGGCACAGGCGAGCACGGCGGCCGCGGCCGCCCGGGTGAGTCGCTTCATGCGGTCACGCTAGAGGCTCTCCCCCGGGCACGGCGTCCCCCCGCGGGCGTATCCCGGCGGCTCAGCCCAGCGGCAGTTCCAGGAAGGAGGCGGCCTCGGGCGGCGAGCCGATCTCGGTCTGCGTCCAGGTGACGGAGGCGTCGCCGTACAGCGGGTCCTTGCTGTCGACGACGAGCATCAGCCGGTGGCCGGCCGGGACGTCGTACGCGGCGGCCTGGAGCCGCCAGGTGACGGTGGTGTCCCGGTCGGCCGTCAGGTCGTAGGCGTTGAGCGGTTCGTGGGTGACGATGCGGGCCGTGCCGTCCTCGGCGACGTCGAAGAGGTGGGCGACGAGGCACGCCGTGGTGACGGTGGAACGGACGGTGAGGCGGAGCCTCGGGACGCCGCGGACGCGCCGGCCGACGGGGCCGCCGTCGGCCGGGACAAGGGGCCCGGTGGTCCAGGCGAGGGCGTGCCGCCGGTCGATCTTGCGGATGTCGTAGGTCCTGGGGTTGCCCTTCCACTCCTCCTGACCGGTCCTCAGCGGCTCGCCCATCGCGGTGGCCTCGGTGTCGACGCCCGCGAGGAAGGTGCGGCGCCACCCGGTGGCGGGCGTTCCCTCCCCGTCCCGCCCGAACGGCACGAGCCCGCCGTCGGTGCCGCCCGCGCCCTCGCCGGTGAGGGCGAGGAGCTCGTAGCCGACGGTGACGTCCCGCCAGGTGGGGCGGGACTCCCGGACGGCGGGTCCGACGATGCGCCGGGCGCCGGTGGGCTGCCCGGTGACCGGGTCGGACACGGGCTCGGTGACGTACGTGAACATGACCTGGGCGCAGACCTCGTCCCACTCCTCCACGCCGTTGCGCTCGCCCTTGAGGTGGTGGTCGAGCCAGGCGTACGCCTCGTCGAGCACCGGGTCGGGGGCGCCGAGCCCGGTGCCGAGGAGGCCGGCGCCCTCGGGGGCGGCGTGGTCGCCGATCCAGAGGTTGAGCCGCTTGGGGACGCGGAGCCGGTCGAAGGTGTCGACGGCCTCGTTGACCGCGAAGAGGCTCTCGTGCCAGGTGTTCGAGTAGAAGGTGGGGGTGCCGTGGTCGTCGGTGAGGTCGGTGTACGTCTCGGGGGAGCGCCGCTCGGCCCAGCGGACGACGGCGTCGAGGTTCCGGTCGCCGAGGAAGTCGTCGAGGATCTTCCGGTTGCCCTCGTCGAACTTCTCCTCCACGGGGCCGCCGGTGAAGCCGATGAGGGCCCGCACGGCGGCGAGGTGGCGGGTCCGGTTCTCGTAGAGGCTGGTGGCGAGGTTGCCCCAGGTGCTGAGGGCGACGACGGCGGCGACGCGTTCGTCGTGGGCGGCGACGAGCTGGCTGATGCCGGAGCCGTAGGACTCGCCCATGAAGCCGGTGACGGCGGGGGCGAAGTGCTCGATGCCGAAGTCGACGAGGGTCGAGCCGTCGGCCACGTCGTGCGGTCCGGCGACGTCGACGTACCCCTCGGAGGTGGTGGGCAGGCCGGGGAGGCCGAGGCCGCGCGGGGTGTAGGCGAGGACGTGGTAGCCGCGCAGGGCGAGGGCGATGTACGCGCCGGGGAAGAGGCCCCAGCCGAAGGGGGTCCAGCCGGACGGGAGGACGACGAGGGGGTGCGGGCCCGGGGCGAGCCGCCGCAGGCTGAAGGCGGAGAGGCGGTGGCCGTCGGTGGTCTCGATGCGGTGGTAGCCGGGCAGGGCCAGGCCCCGCACCCGGGCGACCCGCTCGGCGAGGGCGGCGGGGAGCGTGCCTTCCGGGAGCGCCCCGTCGGCGAGGAGGGCGGTGACGACGGTCTGGCCGAAGCGGACGGCCTCGGGGTGGACGGTGCCGCCGGAGGCCCACAGGCCGTCGGCGGCCAGGCGGTCCGTGTCGGCCTCGGTCAGGGCGGTGCCGATCCCGGGGAATCCCGGGAACTCCTCGGACGGGCCGTCGGTGAGGGGGCTGGACTGGGGCACGTGCACCCGTTCCTCTCGACTGGAGTGCGACTGTCCGTCATGCGGACGCACGCAAGCCTCACGTATCGGGAAGGGAGCGGCCAGAGCGCACGAAGGGCGCATGGATCCGGTAAGGGGTCGGGAACGCCCCAGGCCGCCCCGAACTCGACGTTTGGGGACGGACGGAACCGATCCGCCGACCGCCCGGCGAGGCCCCGGGACGGACGCCCGCTCTCCGGCGACGGTCAGCGGGGGCTCTCCCCCGCGACCGGCCCTTCGGCGCGGACGACGAGGAGCGCGGCGACGTCGTCGTCGAGGTCTCCGTCGCCGTAGGCGGCGAGATCGCGGTGGAGGAGCTCGGGGATCCGGTCGGAGGGGGCAGCGGCCCACTGGCGGGCGCGCTCCTCCAGCGGGTAGAAGACCCCGGCCCGGTCACGGGTCTCGCTGACGCCGTCGGTGTAGAGCAGCAGCCGGTCCCCCGGCCCGAAGGGGAACTCCTCCACGCGGTGGTGGGAGTCGGCGAGGCCGGCGAGGTTGAGCGGCAGCGAGGGGTCGGCGACCTCCACGGGGGTCACCTCCGTACCGTGCTGGAGGAGCGGGGCGGGGTGGCCGCAGTTGAGGAGGCGGGCGGTGTCCCGGCCGTCGGGGAGCTCGACGAGGACGACGGTGGCGAAGCGTTCGGCGGCGTCGGAGTCGGGGTCCCAGGCCGCGTAGCGGGCCAGTCCCTCGTCGAGCCGGTCGGCGAGCGCGGGCAGGTCGGGGGCGTCGTAGGCGGTGGAACGGAAGGCGCCCAGGAGGACGGAGGCCGTCTCGACGGCGCCGAGGCCCTTGCCCTGGACGTCGCCGAGCATGATGCGGACGGCCCCGGGGATCTGGACGGCCTCGTAGAAGTCGCCGCCGATACGGGCCTTGGCCGCGGCGGCGACGTACAGCAGGTGGAGTTCGACGGGGCCGAGACGGGGCGGGGGCGGGCGGAGCACGACCCGCTGGACGACGTCGGCGACGGCGGTGACCTCGGCGAGGTCCCGCTCGCGGCGGGTGCGGACCGCGCTGACCCAGGCGGAGGCGGCGGTGATGCCGAGGATGAGGCTCTCGCTCGCGAGGAGTTCGGCCGCGACGGGCTCGCCCCGGACGATGACGAGCACGGCCCTCAGGGCCATGGCGGCGAGCCCCAAGCCGATGGTGCCGTACACGCTCCAGGTGGCGGCGGCGAGCGCGGGGACGGTGATGAGGAGCCGGTCGAGGCGCTCGGAGTCCGGCGTGACGAGGTCCGCGACGACGACCAGGACCATGACGAGGACGGGCAGGGCCCGGCCGAGGGTGACCTGGGTCCGCGTCGCCGTGGCGAGCCGGGGCCGGGGCCGGGGACCAGCTGCGTGCATCTCACGAGCGTACGCAGAACGGGCGGCGGGACCGGCGCGCCACGGCCTGGCGTGTCCCGCCGCCCCCGCCTCCCCCGGCCCCCGGGAGGGCGAGGGAGGCGGGCAGGGTGAGGGCCGCGAGGAGCGCCAGGACGGGGAGCGCGGCGCCGTGCGCGGGGACGAAGCCGCCGCCGGGGACGAGGGCGAGCAGGAGGGCGGCGGTGGCGACGCCGAGGGCGGGGCCGGTGTTCATGGCGGTCTGCTGGAGCCCGCCGGCGACCCCGGCGTGCGCCTCGGGCGCGTGGCGGACGATCGCCGCCGTCGCGGTGACCATCAGGGTGACGAAACCGGCGCCGAGAAGGGCCGCGCCGGTCCCGGTCGCCACGGCTCCCGCGCCGCCGTCGAGACGGGCGAGGACCAGGACCCCGGAGGTGAGCAGGACGCCACCGGTCAGGGCGGCGCCCCGGGGCCCGAGCCGCCGCTGGAGCGGCGGGCAGCACGCGGCGCCGAGCACCATCAGGACGGCGAGCGGGAGGAACCGCAGTCCGGCGGCGAGCGGGTCGAGGCCCTGCACCTCCTGGAGGAAGTACGTGGTCACGAAGAGGGTGCCGGAGAGCGCGGCGGAGGCGGCCAGCAGCGCGCCGAGCCCGGCGGCCACGGGCCGGCTCCGCAGCAGCGCGGGCGGCAGCAGCGGGTCCGGGGCCCGCCGTCCGTGGCGTACGAGGGTGAGCGCGGCGGCCGCCGAGGCGGCGAGGGGGACGGCGGCCCGCCCGCCGGCGCCGGGGTGCGGGAGCGTCACGAGCCCGTACACGAGGAGGCCGAGCGCCGCGGCAAGCAGCAGGGCGCCGAGGGGATCGCCGCCGGCACGCGCGCGCGTGGGGGACCCGGCCGCGGCACGCGTGCGTGCGGGAGGCGTGCGGCCCGGCTCGCGGACGGTGAGGGCGAGGAGGCCGACGGCGAGCGTCGGGGGCACGCCGAGGAGGAAGACCGCGCGCCAGCCGTACGCGGAGACCAGGGCGCCGCCGAGGAGGGGGCCGGCCGCGGCGGCGAGCCCGATCGCGCCGGTGCGCAGCGCGATGGGGCCGGTGAGCCGGTCCGGCGGGTAGGCGGTGCGGAGCATGCCGAGGGTGGCGGGCTGGAGCAACGCCCCGCAGACCCCCTGGAGGACGCGGAGCAGCACGACGGTGCCGATGCCGGGGGCGAGCGCGATCCCGGCGGAGACCGCCGCGAAGCCGAGGGCGCCGAGGGCGAAGACCCGGTGGTGGCCGTGGCGGTCGCCGAGCCGCCCGGCGAGGACGAGGAGGCTCGCGACGGCCACGAGATAGCCGGTGCTGGTCCACTGGACCTGGGCGACACCGGTGTGCAGGTCCCGCTGGAGGGCGGGTTGGGCGAGCGTCAGGACGGTGCCGTCGAGCGCGACGACGGCGGCCCCGGTCACGCTGCAGGCGAGGGTGCGGGCGCGGGCCGCGGGGGCGTCCGGGGCGGGGCTCATGGAGTGGGCCCCGCCGGGCCGAGGTGGGCGTCGAGGACGGCGCGGACGAGGGGCGCGGGGTCGTCCGAGCCGGTGGCGAGGGCGAGGCTGCCCCAGTGACCGAGCTGGGCGAGGCCGTGCAGGTTCGCCCAGAGCGCGCCGGCGGCGGTGACGGGGTCGACGCCGGTGACGCTGCCGGGGCGGAGTTCGGCGACGAGGGCGGTGAGCCGGGCGAAGAGCGGCAGGCTCGTCTCCCGCAGCCCCAGCCGGCCGCTCTCCAGCAGGTCGTGGCGGAACATCAGCTCGTACATGCCGCGGCGCTCGGCGGCGTAGGCGAGGTAGACGCGGGCGAGGGTCTCGGCCCGCTCCCGGGGCCCGGCGTCCGCGGCACCGGCCTCCCGGTCCGCCTCGGCGACGCGGGCGGCCAGTTCGGCGAAGCCTTCGTGGGCGATGGCCGAGAGCAGGTCGAGGTGGGTGGGGAACCAGCGGCGGGGCGCGCCGTGGGAGACGCCCGCGCGGCGGGCGATCTCGCGGAGCGTGAGGGCCTGGACGCCCTCGGCGTCGACGAGGGCGACCCCGGTCCTGACCAGCCGCTGCCGCAGCCCGCCGCGGCCGTGCTCGTCGTCGGCCGGAGCGTCAGGCCGGTCGGCCGGCCGGCCGTGGGGCTGGTCCTGGGGTACGGAGTGGGACATGGACACTGTCTACCACGCGACGTAGACAGTGTCTACTCGCCCGTTGATCCATCGGATACACTGGTGGGCAGCGAAGGGGAGTAGCCCTGCGAACCGGTCGTCGACACACTGGAGCCCCCGGGTTCCCGGTGACCGGGTCCGCGTGTGACGCGGACGGGCGAGACCTTCGGCCAGGCATCACCACGTCCGCAATCCCTGTGGGCGTGGTCCGTCATGCCGGGCCGAGTGGTCCTCCCGTCGCCCACCGAGGTGCCGTGCGGAGTCACGGGCCCGGACCGATCAGAGAGCGCCGGTATGCACCTCGACCCCTTGGCGATCGTCACCGCCTTCGGGCTCATCTTCCTCGCCGAGCTTCCCGACAAGACGATGTTCGCGTCGCTCGCCATGGGCACGCGCATGCGTCCCCTCTACGTGTGGTTCGGCACCTCCGCGGCCTTCGCGGTGCACGTCGCCATCGCGGTCGGCGCCGGCAGCCTCCTCGGGCTGCTCCCCGGCTGGACCGTCAAACTCGTCTCCGCGCTGATGTTCGGCTTCGGCGCCTTCGTCCTGCTGCGGGCCGGGGGCGACGACGAGGAGGACGACGCCGGCGGCAAGACCGTCACCGGCTTCTGGCCGGTGTTCTCCACCGCCTTCATGGCCGTCTTCATCAGCGAGTGGGGCGACCTGACCCAGATCACCACCGCCAACCTCGCCGCCACCAACGGCACCGCGTCGACCGCGATCGGCTCCTTCCTGGCGCTGACCTCGGTCTCCGCCCTGGCCCTCGTCGCCGGCCGGTTCATCGCCAAGCGGGTGCCGCTCAAGACCGTCCAGCGCGTCGGCGGTGTCTGCATGGCGGGCCTCGCGATCTGGTCCCTCGTCGAGGTGTTCACCGGCTGACGCACCCCGACCGCCCGTCCTCCGGGGCCGTACCCGCACACGCGTGGGTACGGCCCCGGAGTCGTACCCCGGACGGCGGCCCCTCCTCGGCGTTCCGGTCGCGCCCGTCGCCTCGCACCGCGCGAAAGGGGCGCGTCGCACCGCGCGAAAGGGGGGAGGAGACCGGTCACGGCCCTCCACAGGCCCTCGCCCGCCGCCGGCGTCGCGCTCCGCGATCCCTCCGTCGGCCGATCCGAGCGCGCCCGTCGCGCGAGCACGAGAGGACGCCCATGAGCGACGATCCGGTCCACGGCGAGCTCGACCGGCTGGCCGAGAAGACCTCCGCCCGGGTGATCGCCTGGCGCCACCACCTGCACCGGCACCCCGAGCTGTCCAACCGGGAGGCGGGGACGGCCCGGCTGGTCGCCGACCACCTGCGCGGCCTGGGGCTCGACGAGGTCCGCACCGGCATCGCCGGGCACGGGGTGGTGGGCGTGCTGCGCGGGACGGCCGGCGGCGGTGGCGGCCGGGTGGTCGCGCTGCGCGCGGACACGGACGCCCTGCCGGTGAAGGACCTGTGCGGCGTGGACTTCGCCTCCACGGTGGTCGACCAGGAGTATCCGGGCGGCCCGTTCCCGGTCTCGCACGCCTGCGGCCACGACTGTCACACGGCGATGCTGATGGGCGCCGCGACGGTCCTCGCGGGCGCGCGCGACCGGCTGCCCGGCACGGTCCTGTTCGTCTTCCAGCCCGCCGAGGAGGGGCCGCCGGTGACCGAGACCGGCGGGGCGCTCGCCATGGTCGACGCGGGCGCGTTCACCGACCCGGTGCCGACGATGGCCTTCGGGATGCACGTGACACCGCACCCGAAGGGGTACGTGGGCTACCGGGTGGGCCACCAGTACGGGGCCTCGGTGATGGTCGGGATCACCATCACCGGCAAGCAGGTGCACGGCTCCACGCCGTGGCAGGGCGTCGACCCGATGCCCGCGGCCGGAGCGGTGCTCACCGGGATCGGGCAGCTGTACCGGCAGGTCTCCGCCTTCGACCCGGTCACCGTCACCATCGGGCACGTCGAGGACGTCGGCCGGTTCAACATCATCGGCCAGACGGTGACCCTCTGGGGCACGATCCGCTGCGCGGAGGAGTCCGACATGGACGACGTGCGGGAACGGCTCCGGCGGCTGGCCGAGCACTCGGCCGCGGCGTACGGGGCCACGGCCGAGGTGCGCTACCTCCAGCCGGTGCCTCCGGTGCACAACGCCGGACCGTGGGTGGCGGCCGGACTGCCGTCCTTCCGGCGGGTGGTGGGCGCGGAGCGCGTCACCGAGACCGGCCCCACCCTCGGGTACGACGACGTCTCCGAGCTCATCGGACGGTTCGGCGGCCTGTACGTGATGCTGGGCGTCCAGGACACGGTCCTGGGCCCGGGCGGACTGCCGGTGCCGGAGGAGGGCGGGCGGGGCCTCGCCACCAACCACAACCCGCGCTTCTACGCCGACGACGGCACCCTCGTCACCGGCGTCCGCCTCCACGCGCACGTGGCGTACGACCACCTCACCGGGGCGCTGCTGCCGTAGGGTCAGGCGGCTCACCGGTCCCGACTTGCGTCCCCGTACACAGCCGGGAGGCTGGGGGTATGAACCTGGATCTCACCGCCCTCGCCGACGAGCACCTGGCCGCCGCCCGCGCCGCCCCCCACGGGCGCAGCGCCCATCGGGTGCTGCACGACGGCGTGCTGCGGCAGACCGTGATCGCCATGACGGCCGGCACGGTACTGGACGAGCACAACGCTCCCGCGGCGGCCAGCCTCCAGGTGCTGAGCGGCCGGGTGAGGCTGACCACCCACAGCGGCGGGGACGAACTGGCGGCGGGCACGCTGCGGATGATCCCCAAGGAGCGCCACGGGCTGACCGCGGTGGACGACAGCGTGGTGCTCCTGACGGCCGTCAACGACTGACGGCGAGGGCGCGAGCGGGGGCTGACGCCCCGTCGCCCGCGCCCCGCCCGTCACGGGCACCCCCTGTTAACGTTCATGAATGCGGCTTTCGTCCCGATTCGATGTGCGTGGTATCGCGCGACGCGCGGCGGCGCTGCGGCCTCGGCGACGCACCGGCACCGTCACCCTGCCGGAGGACGACAGCGCCGACCGGGAACGGCTCCGGGACCTCGCCTCGCTCCTCTGCGAGCTGGGCTCCGACCTGCTGAGGGCCGCCGAGCGCAGCTCGGAGGTCGAGCGGGCGCTGCACGACGTCGCCGCCCGCTACGGCACCAGGGCCCGCTGCTTCGTCGTCCCCACCGGGCTCTTCGTCCGGGTCGGCGGCGGGCCCGACGGGCGCGGCGGCGAGCTCGACTTCGCCCCGGTCGAAGGACCCGACCTCCGGCTCGACCAGGTGGAGTCGCTCCAGGCACTGGTCACCCGGATGCGCGCCGAGGAGGTGCCATTCGGCGAGGTGCGGCGCGCGCTGCGGGAGAACCGGGAGCGGCCGGACCGGTTCAGCCCCGCCGCCACGGTCCTCGGCTACGTGCTGCTGACCGTCGGGCTCGGCACCATGCGGCACGCGACCGTGCCCGCCGTCGCGGGGTACGCGGCGCTCGGCGCGGGCGTCGGCGTGCTCCGCCTGTTCGGCGACCGGCTGCCCGCGGCCCGTACCGCCCTGCCGGTGGTCACCGCCATCCTCGTCACCGCCGCCGCGCTGCGCTGGGCGGGGCCCCTGCTCCACGAGGACCCCACTCTCCTCTACGTCCCGCCGCTCATCGCCTTCCTGCCCGGTGCGGCGCTCACGCTCGGCGCCATCGAACTCGCCACCGGGGCCGCGCTGTCCGGGCTCTCCCGGCTGGCCGGCGCGCTGACCGTCCTGCTGCTGCTCTCGCTCGGCATCCTCGTCGGCTCCGAACTGCAGCGGCCGCACCCCTCCGGCGGGAAGGCCGCCGAACCGCTCGGCGCGTGGGCGCCCTGGGTGGGGGTGCTGCTGCTCGGCTTCGGCTTCCTGCTGTACTTCTCCGCCCCGCCCCGGGTCACCGGCTGGCTGCTCGGCGCGCTCCTCGCCGAACGGCTCGTGCAGTCGGCCGCGTCCGAGTTCGCCGGGGCGACCTTCGGCGCCTTCGCCGCCGGGGCCGTCCTGCCGCCGATGGCGAGCTGGATCGAGAAGCGCTCCCGGACCCCCGACCAGGTGGTCTTCCTACCCTGCTTCTGGCTCCTGGTCCCCGGCGCGGTCGGGCTCACCAGCGTCTCGGAGATCATCGTCGAGAAGGACACCGACGGCGGTCTGGACAGTCTGGTCGGGACGGTGATCACGGTCGCCGCGATCGCCCTGGGGGTGCTCGTGGGGGCCGGACTCCAGCGCCGGCCACGGCTGATGCTCGGCGAACCCGCGCCGAGCACCCCGGAATCCCTCCTGGGCGACGACCGGCCCGACGACGTGCCGGCGCCGGGCGCGGGTGCGAGCGCGGGTGGGGGTGTGGGCGCGGGTTCGGGTTCGGGTACCGAGAGCTGAGCCGGTTCCGGAGGACCGGCTCAGAGGTCGGGGCGCAGCGGGCCCGCGGCGGCGCTCGGGCCGGCCTTGCGGGCGCCGAAGGCGCTGCCGCGCAGCCACTCGGGCCAGCCGAGGTTCCAGTCGCCGTAACCGTTGCCGAACGGCGTCATCGGCTTGCCGTACCCGTGGACGACCCGGACGAGGTCGCCCTCGCGGACCGTGCGGTAGAGCCAGCGGGCGGCCTCGGTGGACATGCCGGTGCAGCCGTGGCTCACGTCGGCGCTGCCCTGCGCGTCCAGGGACCAGGGGGCGGCGTGCAGGTACTCGCCGCTCCAGGTCACCCGGGTGGCCCAGCGGACCTTGAGGTCGTAGAACTCACGACTGCCGCGGGTGATGCCGATGGAGTCGCCGCGCATCCGGACCATGGGCTCCTTGCCGAGGACGACCTTGGTGCCGACCCGGGTGCGGAAGCCGCGCTTGCCGGTGGTGACGGGGATGACGCGCAGCAGCCGGCCGTCGCGGTAGACGCGCATCTCGTGTGCGGCGACATCGGTGACGGCCTCGACCCGGGCGCCGGTGGAGAAGGTGAGGGACCGTGAGGGGCCGCCGTGGAGCCGGCCGCTGACGCGGGCTCCGTCGAGGCCGGAGCGGACCCGGACGGTGGCGCGGGCGGGCCAGTAGACGCGGGGCCGGTAGTGCAGGGTGTCGGCGTCCACCCAGTGCCAGGCCCCCTCGACCCGGGGTTCGCTGCGTACCTCCAGGGCGCGCTCGACGATCCGGCGGGCGAGCGGGGCGTCGGCCTGGACGGGGTGGCTGAGCTCCGCCGTGACCGGCTGGCCCACCCCGTACGCGCGGCCCCGCTCGCCGCCTCCGGGGCCGAAGACCACGGTGAGCCGCTCCCCCGCCGGGGCCTTCGCGGTGCGCACGGCGAGCCGGACGGTCCGGCGGCGCGGGCCGTCCCGGCCTGTCTCCTCCACGACGAGACGGGCCGTGTACGTGCCTCCGGCGGGCAGGGCGACGTCGCTGGTCCAGCCGGTGCCGTCGGCGCCGGTCCGTCCGGCGATCCGGCGCCCCCGCCGGTCGGCGAGGGTCACGTCGGCGAGCCGGCCGGGGGTGCGCAGGACGAGGTCGACGGGGCCGGTGGCGGCGGCGGGCAGGGTGACGGTCGTGGGGGCGTCGAGGGTCACGAGGGTGCGGGGCACCCGGCACAGCCCGCCCGAGGAGGAGCAGACGCCGACCATGACGACGGCGGGCGCCGGGGCGGCCGCGCCGCCCGCGCGGCCGCCGGCGGGGACCTGCGCGGCCGCGGTGGTGACGAGTACGGCCCCGACGGCGAGGGAGAGCGCCCCCCACCCCTGTACGTATCGGCGTGACGGCACGTCGGACACTCTCCCCTTTCGTCGCTGACCGGTCGGCGGCTCGGCGGACGGGCGCCGACCCGAGTATCAGAACCGATGAGAGGAGAAAAAGATGATCAAGGGTGCGGGCGTGGCGGGCAATGGGCCCACGAGACGACTCGAATGGGTCAGCGGGGCGGTTCCGGAAGCTCCTCTCCGGTCTCCAGGAGCGACTTCAGGCTGGAGACGATCGCGGGCCAGCCCTCCCCGACGAGTCCCCGCATGATGCCGTCCGGCTCCAGGCCGCCGTGGGTGACCGTCAGCCGGACCATGTCGCCGGAGGGTTCGACGGCGAAGTCGACGGTGGACCGGCGTTCGCGCGCGAGGCGGCCGTACACCTCGTCGTCCAGGCCGACCGCCTTCGCCCATTCGGGGGTGAAGGTGTGCCAGGTGTAGGCCAGTCGGCGGCCCGGCACGGCCTCGACGACCACCTGCTCGGGGTCGGCGGTCCGGCGGTCGCCCTCGTCCCAGACCATCGGCGCGCCGGGGGTCCACTCCGCCTCGAAGGCCACGCCCCAGTAGCGCCGGGTCAGTTCCGGCTCGGTGAGGGCCTTCCAGAGCTCGTCCGGGGTGGTCCTGATGTAGCTGGTGTAGACGTACGCGTCGGTGTCCATGGCGCTGCTCGCTCCTCCGGCCCCCGGTCGTCTCCCCCGTGGTGTCGTGGTGATCCAGCCTAGGCAGGCGCCGGGCCGGGTGCCAGGCAAGACGGGGCGGTCGGGGCGCCGTGGCCGTTGAATAGGTGCGGAGGAAACTATTCAACGGACTGCTAGCGTGTCCGGATGTCCCTCAAGCACGCCGTCCTCGCAGCTCTCCTGGAGGGCGAGGCATCCGGATACGACCTCGCCAAGATCTTCGACGTGTCCGTCGCCAATTTCTGGGCCGCCACCCCCCAGCAGCTCTACCGCGAGCTCGACCGGCTCTCGGAGGCCGGCCTCATCACCGCCCGGGTGGTCGAGCAGGAACGGCGTCCGAACAAGCGGATGTTCAGCCTCACCCCGGAGGGCCGGCGGGACCTCGACGGCTTCACCTCCGTGGCCCCGCGGCCGACGGCGGTGCGCGACGAGCTGATGGTGCAGGTGCAGGCGTGCGACGGCGGTGACACCGGGGCCGTGCGGGGTTTCGTGGCGCGGCACATGGAGGTCTCCCGGGACAAGCTCGCGCGGTACGAACGGCTGCGGGAGTGGCTGCTCGGCGGCCGGGACGAGGAGACGTACCTGCGCGAGGCCGACCGGGTGGGACCGTATCTGACGCTGATGCGGGGCCGGTTGCTGGAGGAGGAGAACCTCCGCTGGGGCGAGCGCGTCCTCGCGGTCCTGGACGCGCGGATCGCCGCGGGCCGGGGCGGACGCGGGGTGACGCCGACTCCTACCCTGCGGTAGAACTCTCGGGTAGTCCGCCGGGGAGGCCGGCGGGCGCGAAACGGGCGGACACCGGGAGGCCGGGGCGCCCGACGAAGGGGCGGACCTCATGAACGTCGGCGATCTCGTCGAGGACTTCACCCTTCCGGACGAGACCGGCGCCTCGCGCTCGCTCTCCGGACTGCTCGCCGAAGGGCCTGTCGTCCTCTTCTTCTACCCGGCGGCGATGACGCCCGGCTGCACCGCCGAGGCCTGCCACTTCCGCGACCTGGCCGCGGAGTTCCGCGCGGCGGGCGCGCTTCCGGTGGGCGTCAGCGGCGACGAGGTCGAGCGGCAGCGGGAGTTCACCGAGCGCCACTCGCTCGGCTACCCGCTGCTCTCCGACCCCGAGGGAAGCGTGCGGGAGCGCTTCGGTGTGCGGCGCGGCTTCTCGCTCGCCCCGACGAAGCGGGTCACCTTCGTGATCGGGCAGGACCGGCGGGTCAAGGAGGTCGTCCGCAGCGAGCTGCGGATGAGCGCCCACGCCGACCGCGCGCTGGCCGCGCTCGCGGCCCTGCGCACCGCCTGACCGGCCGTCCCGGGCCCGCCGGCCCGGGGCTCAGCCGCCGAGAAGCCGCGCCTTCGCCACGGCGAACTCCTCCGGGGTGAGCACCCCTTGCCGGGCGAGTTCGCCGAGCTGGGCCAGCTGTTCGGTGAGGCCGCCGGCGGCCTGGCCGCCGGACGGGGGCGCGGCCGGGGCCTGCGGGGGCGGTGCGACGGGGGCCGTCCGCGGGGGCGCCTGCGAGGCCTGCTGGTACTGGAGGTCGGCGATGGCCTGCTCCTGGTCCTGCTCGCGGCGGGAGGCCTTGGCGGCGCTGCGGCCGGCGGCGTACGCGACTCCGCCGACGAGGGCGCCGCGCAGCAGTGGGGCTCCGGCGGGGCGGACCACGGGGCGGGCGAGGGGACGGCGGCGCATGAACATCGGGCTTCAGCCCCTTTCCGCGGCCGCGGCGACCGCCTGCTGGTAGGCGGCACGCGCCTCTTCCACGTGGGCGTCGAGGATGGGCACCCTGGCCGCGACGCGGCCGCCCGCCTCACGGATCGCCTCGGCCGCCCGCCCGGCCCAGATGTGCTCGACGAGCAGCATCAGCGCACAGGAACCCGGTTCGAGCGACTGGGCCACCTCGGCCGCGTCCTCGGGGCCGAGCAGGTTGGCCTCGGGGCCGATCTCCGCCGTGGCCTCGTCGTACTCGTCGTACTCGACGAGCTCGGAGGTGGAGACCTCGCCGGTCGGCGACTTGACCACGACGAGCGAGTCGATCAGCCGGACCTGCCCCTCCTTGCGGAGCTCGGCGATCGCGGCGACGGCCGCCACCTTCAGCCGCTCGCCGGGAAAGGCGAGCACCACACATTCCACCGGTCCCATGGCTCTCCGCTCCTCGTCGGCCGTGGGCCGCCGTCCGCGTACGGGATCTCCATGCGACCACGGCAACCCCCGGCGCGCACGCGGAGCCGGGACGGCCGGGCCGACATGCGGGCTCGGGCCGGACGGGTGAGACTCACTCCAACGCGCGGCCTCCCGGCCGTCGAGGGAACGGAGTGTGCGGGAATGGACGACTATCCCCTCCTGAACGTCTTCTGGACGATGCTGTGGTTCTTCCTCTGGATCATGTGGCTCTTCCTGCTCTTCAAGGTGATCACGGACGTCTTCCGGGACCACGAGCTGGGTGGCTGGGGCAAGGCCGGCTGGCTGATCTTCTGCATCCTGCTCCCCTATCTCGGCGTACTGGTCTACGTGATCGCCCGCGGCAAGGGCATGGGGCTGCGTGACGTCAAGCAGGCGAAGGAGTCGGAGGCCCGCTTCCAGGAGTACATCCGGCAGACGGCGGGCACCCAGGCCGCCGCGACCGCGCCGAGCGCCACGGACGAACTGGCACGGCTCGCCGACCTGAAGGAGAAGGGCGCGATCTCCGAGGAGGAGTTCCAGCAGGCGAAGACGAAGGTCCTCGCCTGACCCCCTCCCCTTCCCTCCGCCCGCCCCGCGGGCCCCGGTATCCCGGACCCGCACCCTTAATGCGAGTCCGGGATACCGCTTTGATACGGTCATCCCGTGAGGTTGACCAAGTTCACCGACCTGGCCCTGCGCGCCGTGATGCGCCTGGCGGTCGCCGACGACGAGGAGCCCGTCACCACGCGCGTGGTGGCGGAGGAGATGGCGGTGCCGCACGCCCACATGGCGAAGGTGGTCACCCGGCTCCAGCACCTCGGCGTGGTGGAGGCCCGGCGCGGGCGCGGGGGCGGGCTCGCCCTCACGGAGTTCGGCCGGCGCTCTTCGGTGGGCTGGCTGACCAGGACGTTGGAGGGCGAGGAGGAGGTCGTCGGCTGCGAGGCCGATCCGCCGTGTCCCCTGCGGGCGGCCTGCCGGCTGCGGGGTGCCCTGCGGGAGGCCCAGGACGCCTTCTACCGCACGCTCGACCCGCTCACGGTGGCCGATCTCGTGCGGTCGCCGACCGGTCCCGTCCTGCTCTCCCTCACCCCGCGTCCCCCGTCGTGATCCCCCGCACACCCACCCGGGCGGCCCGTGCCGCACGGGGTTCCACCTCCGCTAAAACACGTAGATCATCTACCAGATTGAGAGTTCCGATGCTGTCCGAGCAGGCCGTACCCGTCGTCCGCGCCACCCTGCCCGCCGTCGGCGGAGCGCTCGACCAGATCACCGAGCGCTTCTACGGGCGGCTCTTCGACGCCCACCCCGAGCTGCTGCGCGACCTCTTCAACCGCGGCAACCAGGCCAACGGCGACCAGCGCAAGGCCCTCGCCGGCTCCATAGCCGCCTTCGCCGTCGCGCTCCTGGAGCACCCGGACACCCGTCCCGACACGCTGCTCTCCCGCATCGCGCACAAGCACGCCTCGCTGGGCGTCACGGCCGACCAGTACAAGATCGTGCACGAGCACCTCTTCGCCGCGATCGTCGAGGTGCTCGGCGAGGCCGTCACCCCCGAGGTCGCCCAGGCGTGGGACGAGGTCTACTGGCTCACGGCGAACGCGCTCATCGCGCTGGAGAGCCGCCTCTACCAGGAGGCGGGCGTCGAGAACGGCGACGTCTGGCGGCCGGTACGGATCTCCGAGCGGCGCGAGGAGACCGCGGACACCGTCTCCCTGGTGCTCACGGACCCGGACGGCTCGCCGCTGCCGCCCTTCCGGCCCGGCCAGTACGTGAGCGTGCGCGTCGCCCTCCCGGACGGCGCCCACCAGATCCGCCAGTACAGCCTCTCCAGCGCCCCGGGCCGCCCCGCCTGGCGGATCACGGTCAAGCGGGTCGACGGCGACCCGGCGGGCGAGGTCTCCAACCGGCTCCACGCCCACGCGGCCGCCGGTGACGTCCTGGAGGTCTCCGCGCCCTTCGGCGACCTCGTGCTTCCCGAGGGCGACGGCCCGCTGCTGCTCGCCTCCGCCGGCATCGGCAGCACCCCGATGCTCGCCATGCTCGACCACCTCGCCGCCACCGGGGCCGAGCGCCCGGTCGTCGTCGTGCACGCGGACCGCTCCCCCGAGGCGCACGCCCACGCCGAGGAGCTGCGCGAGCTGGTCGGCAGGCTGCCGCAGGGCAGCCTGCACGTCTGGTACGAGGAGCCGGGCGCGTCCGACGCGCGCGAGGGCCGCGCCGACGTGACCGCCCTGGAACTGCCGGCCGGCACCCACGCGTATCTCTGCGGACCGCTCCCCTTCCTCCGCACGGTCCGGGGCGACCTCGTCGCCTCCGGTGTCGCCGCGGCCGATGTGCACTACGAGGTCTTCGGCCCGGACCTCTGGCTCGGCACCGCGGCCTGACCTTCGATCCCCAAGCTCCATGGCGTTCCCGCTGCGGATCCTGCATAGTGTGGGCGCGGATCGGCCTCGCAATCAGCGGGGCCGACAGGGAATGGACGGAAGCGATGGGATCGTACGGAGCGGGTGGCACCCAGCTGGACGCGCGGCGACCGGTGCGGGGGATCGCCCTCGACATCGGCAGCTCTCGGACGCGGGCCTGGACCCCGGGCGCGGGCGTCTTCGCGGACGTGCCGAGCACGGCGGTCCGGCGCGGCCGGGTGGCGGACGACTCCGCCCAGCTGCGGCTCCTCAAGCGGCTCGCCGCCACCGCCCCGGGCGCGGAGAGCCACGACACCGTGGTGATGCTGACCCATCCGGTGCTCTCCGCACCGGCCGAGCGCGAGGCCGCCCGCCGGGTGGTCGCCGGGCTCGGCCCGGTCCGGGTGATCGCCGTCGACAGCGCCCGGGCCGCCGCCGCCTACGCGGCGCCGCCCGGCGGCGGCCCGCTGCTCGTGGTCGACCTCGGCGCCCGGCTGACCGAGGTCACGCTCGTCGTCGACGGACAGGTGCAGGACGCGCGGCTCGCCGAGCTCGGCGTCGACGACCTGCCGCCGCACGGTGGGGTGCCGGACGCGGTGGTGGGCACCGCCGCCGACATGGTGAGCGACATGTGGCGCGAGGACGGCACCGGCGCGGTGCGCGGAGCACTGCGCCGGGGGGTCCTGGTGACCGGCGGCGGCGCGCTCCGACTCGACGTGACCGCGCGGCTCGCCCAGGTGCTGCGCGGGCGGGTCCGGCTGGCCAACGACCCGTCTACCAGCGTCGTCCGGGGCGCCGGGCTGATGCTCGCCTCGGCGCTGCGCCACCCGGGGGCCCGGCGCACCCCGTGACCGGGGCGCGCCGGGCTCGGGGTCAGCAGCCGGTGGCCCAGATGTGGGAGTCGCCGCGGTCGTTGGCCGCGCCGTTGTACCCCACCTCCTGTCCCGGGCCGAGGCAGATGGTCACGCCGCCGCCCTGCCAGGCGCTCTCGTAGACCCGCACGTGGTCCTTGATGCCGGGTCCGGAGATGCCGTGGTTGGCCCACGAGGAGTCGGTGTCGGAGATCCAGCTCTCCCACCAGCCGTCGTCACCGCTCCAGTTGGCCCGCTGGCCGCCGAAGTTCGACTCCTGCCAGACGCAGAAGTGCCCGGAAGGACATTCGGCGGCGGTGGCGGGGCCTGCGGCGGCGAGGCCGGTGGTGAGGACGAAGAGGGTGGCGGCCGCGGTGGCCAGGAAGCGCTTCACGAGGTGGCGTTGCCTTTCGGTGGTGGGGTGGGCGCGGGCAGCAGGACCGCCCGCCGCAGCGCACGGTCGCGCAACTGCCGGTAGGTGGTGAGCTCGTC
Organism: Streptomyces sp. NPDC056503; assembly: GCF_042794995.1. Lineage (NCBI taxonomy): Bacteria > Bacillati > Actinomycetota > Actinomycetes > Kitasatosporales > Streptomycetaceae > Streptomyces > Streptomyces sp. NPDC056503. Next base: position 38,072 of record NZ_JBHTST010000006.1, on the reverse strand, counting down.
GTGGTGCAGGGCGCGCACCTCGGTCAGCTCGGCGCGCTCCAGTCGGGCGCGGGTGTCGTCGAGGCCGGTCTCCCGTGAGCAGCGGGCCGCTCGCGCGGGCTCGGGGCGCTCGGGGCGGGGGCGGCCGGGTGGTGCGACGCACTCCGTCCAGCGGGCGAGCGCGGCTCGGTGGGCGGGGTCGTCGCGGTAGCGGGCCTGGGCCTCCGCGCGGAGGTTGTCGACGACGACCTGGGCCCGGAACCAGCGGTGCTGGTCGCCGTAGAGCCGGTCCTTGGCGGCAGCGAGGCAGCCGTCGCTGTGGGCGGTGACGGTGGCGCCGGTGGCGAGCGTCACGGAGAGTTCACGGGGCCCGGTCCCGAAGAGGGCCGCCTGGAGGGCCCGGTCGTCGGCGGGCGCGCGCGGCTCGGCGGTGGCCCGGATGCCGCGGTCGGCGAGACAGCCGTCGACGAGCCGGCGCTCCGCCGCCCTGAGGAGGGCGTCCTGCGCGGCGCGCGCGGTCGGCACGGAGGGCGGTCCGGGCAGGTCGGGGTGGACGGAGGCGCAGCCGGTGAGGAGTGCGAGGGCGGCGGCGGCAGGCAGGGCCCGGCGGGCGAGCGGTGTGGTGACGAGCGGCATGGGTCCCCCTCGGCGCGATGGCGCGGTGCCTGGTCGGCGGGCCGGAGGATGATCGTCGGCCGGCCCGAACGATCACTGCCCGTGACGGCGTCGTCCATGCGCGAGCTCACTCGAACGGGTCGAACGCGCCGTCGTACGCGCCCCTGGCGCGCCGTGCGCGAGCCGCCCCGGACATGGCGAGGCCCCGGCTGGACGGGGGATTCCAGCCGGGGCCGTTCGCCGTGACGGGCGAAGGGCGGTCGCCTCTGGTGGGGGGACCGTGGGGACCGGGCCCCTTCGCCGTCACATAAGGGAGAACGGTGAACGTTTGCCCAATGTTCCGGACGGTCCGGGGCGAACGGTGTGAGTCGGCTCACTCACCCCCGGGAGGGCCGGATCGAGGTCCGGGTCCGGGGGCGGGGGCGGGGTCCGAGACCCGGGATCCGGGGGCGGTCAGTCCTTCTCGGGCCGGTAGACGGCGCCGGCCCGCGCCGTGCCGGGGGCGAGGAGTTCGGGGACGGTGACGAAGGTGTAGCCGCGGTTCCGGAGCTCGTCGATGATCTCGGGGACGGCGGGGACGGTGCCGTCGTATATGTCGTGGAGCAGGATGATGCCGTCGCGGTGCGCCTGCTCGAGGACGCGCTCCTTTATCAGGGCGGAGTCGGTCGTGGAGTAGTCCTTGGCGGTGATGCTCCAGAGGACCTGCGCGAGGCCGAGCTCCCGGCTGACGTCGCCGACCGTGGAGTCGGTGCGGCCCTGGGGCGGACGCATCAGGACGGGCTTGCGGCCGGTGATCTTCTCGATGGCGTCCTGGGTGCGGGACAGCTCCTCGCGGACCTCGCTCTCGTCGAGGTCGGTGAGGATGCGGTGCGACCAGGTGTGGTTGGCGACCTCGTGCCCCTCGTCCGCGATCCGCTTGACGACCTTCGGGTAGCGGTCGACGTGCTTGTGGCCGAGGAGGAAGAAGGTGGCGGGGACCCGCTTCTCCTTGAGGACGTCGAGGAGGTGCGGGGTGTCCTCGCCCGGCCCGGCGTCGAAGGTGAGCGCGATGCACTTCACCTTGGCGCAGTCGACCCGGCGGGAGTCCGTTCCCGCCTTGTCGTCGCCGCCCGCCTCGGCCCGCGCGGCCTGCGGGGTGAGCGGGTCCACGCCGCAGCCGCCGAGGGTGAGCACGAGGGTGGCGACGGTGAGCACGGCGGCGGTCCTCCCACCGCGACGGCCCGGCCTGGATCGGAACATGGTGGTACCCGCTTTCCCCGGTTTCGTGTGTGACGCGGCCACGTCCCCGCCTGGTCAGGGCGGAGGTGATCAATGGCCGCCGTGAACTCTACACACGGTGTATACCGGGGTCGGAAGGGGGGCCTCCCCCTTCCTCGCGCGGGCACGACCTCGCCCCGGACGGGGCCCGTCCGCTCCGTCCGGGGTGTCAGTGCCGCCGTCGCCGGTCCGCCTCGGCGGAGGCCAGCGGGGCTCGGCGGGGCTCAGCGTGAGGCGAGAAGCAGCCGCGCCTCGGTCTCCTGGTCACCCGAGACCGACTGCAGGGACTCGATGTCGAAGTCGACGGCGAGCACCTTCTCGACCTCGGCGACGGCGTGGTACCCGCCGGTCAGCAGGGCGACGACCTTGCCGTCGAGCGCAGGAGGAGGCGTCTCCTCGCGCCGGCCGCCGGAGGTATCGAAGGTGGCCATCCAGACGGTGGCGGCCGGACCCTCGCCCGCCGGGACCGCGGGCTCCACGTCCTCCAGCCGGTAGTAGCGGTCGAGGACGTCGAAGACCGCCCGGGCGTCCTGCCGGCGGCAGTCGCTCAGCTGGACGTTGACGTCTGTGTCGATGTGCAAGTCGTACACGTCGCTCATCTCCTCGCGGCCCACGTGCCACCCTTCCAGCATCCCCCTCCGCCGCGGGTACGTCGACGGCTCCGGCCGCCCCGCCCCTCCCCGCCCCGACCTTGACGCTGCCGCCGTCAGCCCGCGGCGAGGAGGGTGTCGACGGTGTCGGCCTCGGCCGCGGGCTTGTCGGGGCGGTGGCGCAGCACGCGGGCGAAGCGGAGGGTGATGCCGGCGGGATAGCGAGGGGAGCGCTGGAGGCCGTCGTAGGCGATCTCCACGACCAGTTCTGGCCGGACCTTCACGGTGTGGCCGTCGTCCTCGACGGCCAGCTCCCCGAGCCGGGCCGTCTGCCAGCGGAGCATCTCGTCGGTGAGGCCCTTGAAGGTCTTTCCCAGCATCACGAACCCGCCCCCGTCCGTCGCGCGGGCGCCGAGGTGGAGGTTGGAGAGACAGCCGGTGCGCCGCCCGCTGCCCCACTCGACGGCGAGGACCACGAGGTCGACCGTGCGCACGGGCTTCACCTTGAGCAAGGTGCGACCGCGCCGGCCGGCCACGTAGGGCGCGTCGAGGGCCTTGACCAGCACGCCCTCGTGTCCTCGGGCCAGCGTGTCGGCGAGGAACCGCTCGGCCGCCGCCCGTCGCGCGGGGTCGTCGGGGTCGGTGACCTCGAAGCGGCGCACCCGGCGGTCCTCGGGCAGCAGGCGGGCGAGGACCACGTGCCGCTCGCGGCCGGGGCGGTCGACGAGGGCCTCTCCGTCGGCGGCGAGGACGTCGAAGAAGACCGGGGTGAGCGGGAGCGCGGCCTGGGCGCCGGTGACGTCCACGCGGGAGCCGACCCGCCCGGCGACGGACTGGAACGCGGCCGGGCGGCCGGTGCCGGGGTCGAGGGCGATCACCTCGCCGTCCAGGACGAACGACTCCGACGGCACCTCGCGGGCGACGGCCACGACCTCGGGCAGACGGACGGTGACGTCGTCGAGCGACCGGGTGTGGACCCGTACCTCCTCCCCGTCCCTGTGCACCTGGATCCTGATGCCGTCCAGCTTCTCCTCCACCACGCACGGCCCCAGTGCCGCCACCGCCTCGGCGACGGATCCGGCCGTGTGCGCGAGCATCGGCTGCACGGCCCGGCCGACGCGCAGGGTGAACCGGTCGAGGGCCGTGCGCCCTTCCGCGAGGACCGCCCGGGCCACCGGCGGCAGCGATCCCTCCAGCATCACCGCGCGCCGCAGTGCGGCGGCGGGCACGGCGGCGGCCTTCGCGACGCCTTCCAGCGCGATGGCGTCGAGCGCTCCCTGCCGCACCTCCCCGGAGAGCAGCCGCACCAGCAGCTCCTGCTCCTCGACCGTCGCCGCCGCACACAACTCCCGCACCCTACGGGCCCGTTCCGCCTGGGATCCGGGACCCGCGACGGCCGCCAGCTCCTCCATCGCGGCGTCCACCCCGGCCACGGTCAGGGCGGGCACGGCGGCCGGGGGCACGGCGGGCGGGACCACCTGCCCGAGCGTGCTCCAGCCGACGCCGATCCGCCCCTGCGGCAGTCGGCCCGAGAGGTACGCGATGACCAGCGGGCTCTCCTCGGGCGTGGCCTCCGCGAACAGTTCGGCGAGCAGCGCGATCTTCCGCGACCGCGCCGAGGCGGCGGCGACCTCCCGGGAGACCTCGGCGACACGGGCCAGCAGCATGCCCCCATCGTCACCACCCACCCCCACGACCGCACCCGCAGTCCCTCGGCCCCGTCAGCCCCAGTCACGCCGCTCGCCCCACCCCCCGCCGAGGGCCGCCCGACCGGGCAGGGCCCGCCGGATCCGGCCCAGCAGTCCCGGGCGCGGGGAGCCCGCCGCCCGCCCGGCTTCCGCTCTCCCCGTCGCTCCCGCCACCGGAACGCCCACCGGCTCGGGCTCGGGCTCCGGCTCGGGCACCGGTGCCGGAGCCGGCCGTGGGCGCTCGCCCGGGTACGGCGCCTGCCGGGCGGCGCGGGCCTCGTCCAGGGCCAGGGCCAGGCTCACCCGGTGCCACAGGATCTCGTCCGGGTCGTCGGCCCGGACGAGACGGGCGGCGACCTCGTGGGCCGCGCCCGCGACGGGCAGGCCCGGTGGCGGCGCCGGGCGCAGCCGGTCGAGGTAGGCGCGCTCGTAGGGGTCGTCGACGACCTCCGCGACCTGGACCGGGTCGAGGAGCGAGGCGATCGCCGCCGCGCGGGCCCACGGGTCGTCGGTGGCGCGCAGGAGCAGTGCCAGGTGACGGGAGCGCCAGTTCCTGGCCCGCAGGTCCTCCCCGGCGGCTTCCCGCCGGCGCACCTCGGCCGGCAGCCGGCCGGAGAGCAGTCCGGGGTGCTCCTCGCCGAAGGCGGCGACCTCGGCCGCCACGTACAGCCAGATCACCGCCCGGTAGCGGTTGAGGTAGAAGCGGACCGGGCTCAGGTGGCCCGTGCGGGCCAGCCGGACGAACCGGTCGTGGGTGATGGAGAGGAGTCCGGCCGCCTCTCCCGCGCCCACGACCCGCACACGCCGACGCAGGCCGTCGGGGAAGTCCGGCGCCGCCTTGAGCCGGTCGAGCTCCGCGCGCTCGACCGGGCGCCGCTCGGGCGCCCGGTCCCGGAGCGCCGCCCGCGATTCCGGGGCGGGGACCGGGACCGGGAGCGGGGCCGTCCTGATCAGCCCCATCCGGACGGCGAGCCGGAACTCCTCACGCCTCAGTTCCAGCTCTTCCGCCGCTCGGGCCGGTGCCACCGTCCGTGTCGTCTCGTCCACCGTCATGGCGTCCGCCGCCTCCCCCGCTCGCTCGCGTCGGCCTGCCGGCCGGTCCGGGTTCCGGTGAACCCGACACCCACGAACGTAACGGAGAGTGACGATCCGTGCACCTCTTGTGGACAACCGCCTGTGGACAACCGCCTGTCGGCGACAACGAAAGGACGGAGAACGGAGCGGCCGCCCTCAGGCCGTCGGTCAGACCCTCAGGCCCTCAGGCCGTCGGTCCGGCCGTCAGACGATCGGTCCGCCCGGCTGGCGATCGGTCCGCCCCGCTGGTGATCGGTCCGGCCGTCAGACGATCGGTCCGCCCGGCTGACGTGCCGCGACCCCCAGGTGCTCCCCGACCCGGTTGACCAGGAGCGTCATCTCGTACGCCACCTGGCCGACGTCGGCCTCGGCGTCGCTGAGCACGCACAGGCAACTGCCCTCGCCGGCCGCCGTGACGAACAGCAGCGCCTCGTCGAACTCGACCATCGTCTGCCGGGCCCGGCCTGCCCGGAAGTGCCGGCCTGAGCCGCGCGCGAGGCTGTGCAGGCCCGAGGAGACCGCGGCCAGGTGCTCCGCGTCCTCCCGCGCGAGTTCGCTGCTCGCGCCCGTCACCAGACCGTCGTTCGACAGCACCAGCGCGTGCCGTATGGGTCCGACCCGTCGGGTCAGATCGTCCAGGAGCCAGTCGAGCCCCTTGTCCAGCGCCATGTGGTCACTCCCCCTTGTTCGGTGCGGTCGCGCCGGCCGGGCCCCGTGCCCGCGTGCGCCGTACGGACCGCGTGTCGCGGCAAGCCTTACGCACTGTCGTGGACAGGGCAAGCACCCCATCCGTCCGGTGTGCCGACGTACGCCCGCCGCATGCCGCAGGATGGGGCCATGACGAGAATGACCGAGGAACAGTGGCGGGCCTTCGTCTCCGAGGGCGCCCGCACCGGCAAGCTCGCGACCGTCCGCGCGGACGGGAGCCCGCACGTCGTGCCGGTGTGGTTCGTGCTCGACGGCGACTCCTTCGTCTTCAACACCGGGAAGGAGACGGTGAAGGGCCGCAACCTCGCCCGGGACGGACGGGTCTCGCTCTGCGTGGACGACGACGCCCCGCCGTTCTCCTACGTCACCCTCAGCGGCCGGGCCGAACTCAGCGAGGAGCCGTCGGAGCTGGTCCGCTGGGCCACCCGGATCGGCGGCCGGTACATGGGGGAGGACCGGGCCGAGGAGTTCGGCGCCCGCAACGGGGTGCCGGGCGAACTCCTGGTCCGGGTCGCGATCGAGAAGGTGGTCTCGGCGGGTGGCGTCTCCGACTGACGTCTCCCGGACGCCCGTTCTGCCGGTCCTGTCGGCCCTGGCGCCCCTGCGGCCGGCCCCGCCGTCACCGCGGCCGACCGTGACGCCCGGTCAGCCGACCGTGTCGAGGAGCCGGGCGGTGTGCATCCGCCCGGCGTACTCGACGACGCGGACGAGGACCTCCTTGCCCGAGTCCCGGTCGCGCGCGTCGCAGAGGACCACCGGTGTCCCCAGGTCCAGGTCGAGGGCGCGGGACACGTCCTGCGCACCGTAGGAGCGGGCGCCCTCGAAGCAGTTGACGGCCACCACGAACGGGATCTTCCGGTGCTCGAAGTAGTCGACCGCCGGGAAGCAGTCCTCCAGGCGGCGGGTGTCGGCGAGGACGACCGCCCCCAGGGCGCCCTGCGCGAGCTCGTCCCAGAGGAACCAGAAGCGGTCCTGTCCCGGGGTGCCGAACAGGTACAGCGAGAGGCCCGCGCGGATCGTGATCCGGCCGAAGTCCATGGCCACGGTGGTGGTGGTCTTCCGGTCCACTCCCCCGGTGTCGTCGACGAGTTCGCCGGCCCGGCTGAGCCGTTCCTCGGTGCGCAGGGGGCGGATCTCGCTGACCGACCCGACCAGGGTGGTCTTGCCGACGCCGAAGCCGCCGGCGACGAGGATCTTCAGGGCGAGAGCGGTGTCGTCGCCGCCGTCCGCGCCGGTGCTGTCAGAGCGCTCGTAGGCCATCGATCACTTCTCTCAGGATGCGTTCGTCGGGGAGCTGCGCGGGCGGTACGGGCCGGCTGACGCGTACGAAGCCCGATTCGAGGAGGTCGCCGAGGAGGACCCGGACGACGCCCACGGGGAGGTCGGCGTCGGCGGCGAGTTCGGCCACCGACTGGGTCTCGGCCCGGCAGAGGGAGAGCAGGGCGCGGTGTTCGGGGCCGAGCACGTCCTCCTCGGCCCGGCCCGGCGGGTCGTCGTCCACGACCACCAGGGCGATGAGGTCGAAGCGGACGTTGCTGGGGCCCGGTCTGGTCCGTCCGCCCGTCATCGCGTACGGCCTGACGAGCGGTCCGGCGTCGGCGTCGTACCACTGGCTGCCCGGCGCGGGCGGGTCGCCGCCGGTGCTGTCCCCGCCGGTGACGTCCCGGCCTGCGACGTCCCCGCCGGTCCTGTCCATGGTCATGGGTGGGTCTCCGGTCAGCCGGCGGCCGGCGGGGTCGCCGTGAGCCGCGGCGGGGTGTGCAGGTGCTCGCCGACGCGTTTGACGAGCCGGGCCATCTCGTAGGCGATGAGGCCGATGTCGGCGTGGACGGAGCTGAGGACCGCCAGACAGGAGCCGTCGCCGGCGGCGGCGACGAAGAGGAAGCCGTCGTCCATCTCGACCATGGTCTGCCGGACTCCCCCGGTGTGGAACTGGCGTCCGGCGCCCTTGGCGAGGCTGTGGAAGCCGGAGGCGATGGCGGCGAGGTGTTCGGCGTCCTCCCGGCTCAGTCCGCTGGACGCGCCGACCGCGAGGCCGTCGCCGGAGAGCACGACCGTGTGCCGGACCTCGCGGACCCGGGCGACCAGATCGTCGAGGAGCCAGTCGAGTTCACCGGAGCGGTGGTGGGCGATCCTCGCGTGGTCGATCATGCGTCGTCTCCTTCGGATCGGGGGTCCTGGGGCGGGTTGGAGCGGGCGCCGAAGTAGGGGCCGAGATCGGTACGCGCGCGTCCGTCGCCGCGCGGGTCGTACGGGGCCGGGTCCGGCGGGGCCGCGTGCGTGGCCGGATGCGACGGGTCCGGGTCCGGCGGGGCCGTATGCGGGGCCGCGTGCGTCGTGGCGGTCGCCCGCCCGATGTCGCCGTACGGGCGCGTGCCGGGATCCGTGCGGGGGTCCGCGGCGAGTTCGACCGGCGCGGAGTCCGTCGAGGAGCCCGTCGAGGAGGCGCCGGCGCCGAGCGGGCGCCGGACGCCCGGGGCGGGGCCTCCGCCACGCTGCCAGCCGTCGCGGTAGGCGGCCATCCGGTCGCGTACCTGCTCGGGCGTCCGGTCCGGGGCACCGGCGACGGCGGGGACGGGCACCGGCTCGGGTGCCGGTGCCACGCGCAGCTGCGGGACGAGGCTCGCCTGGCGGATCCGGCGGGGCAGTCCGCCGTCACCGTCCGCCTCGTCGGGACCGGGGACCGGTACGTGGTCCTTCCCCGCTCCCGACGACGCCTGCCGCGGCAGGGCCTCCTGGCCGCGGGGGCGCAGGGTGGTGACACCGGCCGGTATGGGGGCGGGCGCGGACGCGGGACCCGGATCGAGCGCGGGAACGGCCGTGGGACGCGGCCGGGGCTGGGCGTGGGGCTGGAGTGGGGGCCTGGGCGCGGGCTGAGGCCGGACGGGGGCCCGTTCGGGGCCGGACGAGGGCGGCGTGACGGGGGTGCGCGGTGCCGCCTCGGGTGCGGCCGGACCGCCGACGCCTGTACCCCCTGTACCCGTACCCCCTCCTGCCCCTGCCCCTGCTCCTGTCCCCGTGCCCGTGCCCGTGCGGATCGTCGGAGCGTCCATGCCGGACCCGGGGGCACGGCGGTCGGCCGGGGGCCGGGCGAAGCGGCGGGCCTCCGCGCGGCGGGCCTCCGCGCGTTCCAGGGCGGCGCGCTCGTCGCCTCGGGAAGCGGGGTCCGGGCGGGAGGTCCCGGCGTCGACGGGGTCGGCGCCGGTGCCGTGGCTGGCCGCCAGGTCGCCCTGGAGGAGGTCGGTGGGGAGCAGGACGACGGCGGTGGTGCCGCCGTACGGCGACGGCCTCAGGTGCACCTTGACGGCGTGCCGGGCGGAGAGGCGGCTGACGACGAAGAGGCCGAGGCGGTCGCTGTCGAAGAGGTCGAGGGCATCGGAGCGGTCGATGCGGGCGTTGGCCTCCGTGAGGGTCTCCTTGCCCATGCCGAGCCCCCGGTCCTCGATCTCCAGGGCGTAGCCGTTGCCCACGGGCTCGCCGCTGACCCGGACCTTGGTGTGGGGCGGCGAGAACTGGGCCGCGTTCTCGATGAGTTCGGCGAGGAGGTGGGTGAGGTCGGCGACGGCGCCGCCCGCGACGGCGGTCTCGGGGAGCCGGCGCACCTCCACGCGCGCGTAGTCCTCGATCTCGGAGACGGCGGCGCGGACGACGTCGGTCAGCGGCACCGGCATCCGCCAGGCGCGGCCGGGGGCGGCGCCGGAGAGGATGATCAGGCTCTCGGCGTGACGCCGCATCCGGGTGGTGAGGTGGTCGAGGCGGAAGAGGTCGCCGAGTTCGCCGGGGTCGTCGGCGCGCCGCTCCATGCTGTCCAGGAGGTTGAGCTGGCGGTGGACGAGCACCTGGCTGCGGCGGGCGAGGTTGACGAAGACGCCGGAGATGCCGCTGGCCAGTTCGGCGCGTTCGACCGCGGCGGAGAGGGCGGCCCGGTGGACGGTGGTGAGGGCTTCGCCGACCTGGCCGATCTCGTCCTGGGGCGCGGGCCCCGGCGGGGCCTCGGCCCGGACGTCGATCTCCTCCCCGGCGCGCAGCCGGCCCATGGCGGCGGGGAGTTTGCGGCGGGCGATGCCGAGGGCGGTGTTGCGGAGGCTGACGAGCTCGACGACGAGCCCGCGGCCGATGCGCACCGAGATGACGAGGGAGGCGGCGACGGCGACCAGGCCGAGGACGACGGCCGCGCCCGCGGGGCTGAGGATGCCGCCCGCGAAGGGGTCGGTGTCCTCGGCGGAGGCCGCCCGCGCGTCGTTCTCGACGGCGGTGAGCCCGGTGCGTACGGAGGCGAGGGCAGCGTCCCAGTCGGCGGAGGGCGCGGCCTGGACGGCGGGGCGGCCGTCGGCGGCGCGGGCGACGCGGTCCTCGGCTCCGGTGAGCCGGGCGTGGTCGGAGCCGTCGGCCAGCCGTGACCAGGCGGTCCGGCCGGCGGGGGGCAGGTCGGCGGTGGCCGAGGCGAGGAGGGACCGCCGGGTCTCGGCCGCACCGGCGAAGGCCAGCCGGTGGGCGGCGGTCAGCCGGCCGGTGAGGTGGGCGGAGGTCAGGAGGGCGTCCTCGCGGGAGAGCATCTCGCCGGCGCGGGCGAGTTCGAGCAGCACGCGCGCGTGGGAGCCCTGTCCGGTGTCCTGGATGCCGGTGAGGGCGCCGCCGACGGCGAAGCCGGCCGAGACGGCGGTCGTGTACGCGTCGTACACCCGGTCCCAGTCGCCGCGTCCTTCGGCCGCGGCGGCGCGGAGGCGGGCGAGGCCCCGCGCCTCGCCGACGAAGGTGTCGACGCGGTCGCCTACGTCGGCGGGCAGGTCGCCGGAGTCGCCGACGGTGTGGCCGTCGCCGAGCCGGAGCCGGGCCACGGCCTCGTCGGTGCGGCGGATCCGGTCCTTGAGCTCGGCGGCCCGGCCGGCGCCGGGGGCGGCGATCTGCCGCACGGCGGCCCGGCGTTCGTCCTGGAGCGCGGCGACGGCGGCCGACACGGGCCGCCGGATGTCGGCGTCGACGCGCTGGAGCTGACGGAGCCGGGCCATGTCCTGCGCGGTGGTGACGGTCGCGAATCCCCAGAGGGCGAGGAGCGAGACGACCGGGACCATGAGCAGCGAGACGATCTTCGCTCGTACGGTGCGGGGGCGCAGGCCCCGTCCCCGGGGCGACGGGGCGGGCACGGACCCGCCGGGAACGGACCCACCGGGAACGCGCGTGCCGGGCACGGACCCGTCCGCTGCGGAAGCGCCGGGCACGGGCCCGTCCGCCGCGGAAGCGGCGGGCATGGACGCGGCGGGCATGGACGCGGCGACGGCTGGTGCGGGCGCGGCGCCGTCCTCCCCCGTCCCCTCTCCGGCCCCCGGAGCCGCTGAGCCCGGCGGGGTGGCGGGTCCCGGGCCGGTGGCGCGTGTTTCCTGTTCGTCGGCGGGCGGCCCGGCGTGCGCGCGCCGCCCGCGTGCGGTCGCCGGCGGCGCGGGCGCCGCGGCGTCCTGGTTCTTGCGGGGAGTGCGCATGGGCTCCTCGTTCCGGCGTTTTCCGGCTGGATGCTTGGGCGGGTGCACGCGCGCGTGCGTGGGGGGAGGTCGTCGAAGCGGGTCAGGGCGCAGGCGTCCGCAGCGGGTCGCGGCCGGCACGAAAGCCGGGTGGGGCCACGTCGACCGCGTACTCGTCCGGTTCGGTGAGGCGTTCGGCGGAGGCGTACGCGGCCCGCTCCCCGGCCGTCGGGGAGAGGGCGACGAAGGCGGAGGTGATGAAGAGGTACGAGCCGAGACCGACGGCGAGCGGGAAGATGAACTGCATGACCGTCGCGCCGGGGAGGTCCGCGGAGGAGGGGACGACCTCGACGCCCACCGCGAACATGCCCGTGTAGTGCATGCTGCTGACGGCCGCTCCCATGACGAGCGAGGCGAGCGCGACCGCCATCGGGGCGTGGATGTTGAGCGCCGCCCACAGGGCCGCGGTGGCGGCGACGACCGCGATGACCACCGAGAGGGCGACGAGCACGGGGTCGTAGTGGACGGTGCCGTGGAGGCGGAGCGCGGCCATGCCCATGTAGTGCATGCTGGCGACGCCGATCCCGGTCGTCAGTCCGCCGATCAGAAGCGATCTCATCCGGTCGCGTCCATAGCCGACGGCGAACACGCCGACCCCGACGACGCCCATCGCGATGACGAGGCTGAGGAGGGTGAGCGGCACGTCGTAGCGGATGTCGGTGCCGGTGACTCCGAAGCCGAGCATCGCCACGAAGTGCATGGTCCAGATCCCGGTGCCGATCGCGGAGGCGGCGGTGAGCAGCCAGTTCCGCCGCGAACGGCCGGTCGCGTCGAGCGCCCGTACGGTGCAGCGCAGCCCGAGGGCGGCGCCGATGCAGGCCATCGCGTACGACAGCAGAGGTGTCAGCCAGCCGAAGGTGGCGTGGTCCAGGTGTCCCATGACTCGGGGACGCTAGTGCGCACAAGAGGGCGCACCAGGGGCGCATTTCGAAAGCTGTTGGAATATGACGGAGAGAAGTTCCAGATCGATCGCGCGACGTTCGAACGTGCACACAGAACGTTCACACCTCCGAGTGGGCGATCATGACTGCATGAGCGACGACCCCACAGATGTCCGAGCATTTTTCGCCACTCGCGCGGCCGGCTGGGACAGCCGTTTCCCCGACGACGGCCCCGCCTACGCCGCCGCCGTGGCCGAACTGGGCCTGCGCCCCGGCGACTCCGTGCTCGACGCGGGCTGCGGCACGGGCCGCGCGCTGCCCCCGCTGCGTACCGCCGTCGGCCCGTCGGGCACCGTGATCGGCGCGGACCTCACCCCGGAGATGCTGGCCGAGGTGGTGCGGGCCGGGCGGAGCGGCCCGGAAGGCGCCTCCGCGCTGCTCCTCGCCGACGTCGGCCGGCTCCCCCTGCGGGACGGCGGGCTCGACGCGGTCTTCGGCGCGGGGCTCGTCTCCCATCTCGCGGACCCCGTCGCCGACCTGCGCGAACTCGCCCGCGCGGTCCGGCCGGGGGGCCGCCTCGCGCTCTTCCACCCCATCGGACGCGCCGCCCTCGCGGCCCGGCACGGCCGGCGGATCACCCCGGACGACCTCCGCGCCGAGCCCCGGCTGCGCCCGGTGCTGGCCGAGGCCGGCTGGCGGCTCGACGCGTACGTGGACGAGGACACCCGCTATCTCGCCCTGGCGGTACGGGAGGGCTGACGCCGGCGCCGGGAGCGCCGCGCCCATGCGGAGCACACCCGTCCCGGACACCCCGTCAGGCAGGGTGATTCTCCGTACGATCCGGTGATCACATCGCCGGATCGAGGAACCTCCCTCTCGTTTCTGCAGGTGAACCCGGCGAGCCGCCCACGCGGCGGCCGCCCCGGGGAAACAGGAGGATGAGATGGCCCGCTACAGATGGACCGGCGGTGCGGCCCTCGGAGCCATGGCTCTGGGCGTCACCACCGTCACCGGGTTCGCCCCGCCGGGCACGGGCGACGGGTCCGGGGCGACCGCCCACGAGCGTGCGGAGCGCGCCGTCGTGGCGGCGGGGGCGTTCAGCCTCGACGACGGCGCCCGCGTGACGAACAAGGGGGCCGGCCGGCCCCGTACCGGACCGGCCGGCGACGACGCGGCGGAGGCCTTCGGCGCGGAGTTCGTCCGTGGCCGGATCGCCCGGGTCGTGCCGGCCGCCCTGGCTCCCGTCTGCGGCACCGGGTACGGCCGGGAGGCGACCTTCCCGCTCTTCGGCGACGTGGTCGTCCAGGCGGTGGAGGCGACCCGCGCCACCGTCGGCTCCACCCTGGTCTGGCACGGCCGGGTGGCCGGCGCGGTCGACCAGAACGTCGTCCTCACCCTGGACGGCGGCTGCGACAGGACGCCCGGCAACGAGATCCTGAGCGGGCAGTTCATGCTCGGCGGCGACCTGTACGCGATCCGGTCGGCCGGCCCCGGCCGCGTCCTCATCTCCCAGGGCACCCCGCTGACCGACGAGGACGAGCCCCGGCCCACCGAACCCCCGGTCGCCGAACCCCCGGCCACCGGACCCCTGGTCGCCGGACCCCCGGCCGCCGGACCCTCGGCCGCCGGGCTCACCGCCGCGCTCGCCGCCGCGCGGGCGGACGGCACGCCGGCCACCGTCCCCGCGAAGGACACCCCGACGGCCAAGGCGGTCAAGGCGACCAAGGCCGCCGCCGCCTGCAAGGGCGGCGCGGGATACGCCCTGATCGACGTGCTGGTCGGCTACACCCCCGGCGCCCGTACCGAGGCCGGCGGCGACGCCCAGGGCAAGGCGCTCGCCGCCCAGGGCATCGCCCTCGGCAACGACGCCTTCTCGGCCAGCGGCACCAAGGTCCGGCTGCGGCTGGTCGGCACCACCCCGGTCTCCGTCCCGGCCTCCCTCGATGGCGTCACCAACAACCTCCTGAGCGCGGTCGCCCTCCCCACGGACGGCGTCGCGGACACCCTGGCCGCGCAGCGGGACCAGTACGCGGCCGACCTGGTCTCCGTCCTCGCCGCCGGCCGCGCCGCCGGCGGCCTCGGCTACACCCCGCCGGACCCGGGCCCCGCCACCGCGCCCTGGGGCTACAGCGTCGTCGGCCGGGCCGCCGTCACCAACTACTCCATGGGGCACGAGATCGGCCACAACATGAGCGCCGACCACGACCGCGTCACCCAGCCGGTCCAGCCCGACAACGGCGCCACCGGCTACTTCCCCGCCAAGGGCGACTGGTCGACCGTCATGGCGTACGAGTCCAGCTGCCGCAAGGCCACCAAGGGCGTCTGCACCCGCATCAACCGCTTCGCCAACCCCCGGCAGACCTACCGCGGCGAGCGCCTCGGCGTCCCGATCGGCTCCGCGGACTCGGCCGACACCGCCGACGTGCTGAGCACCACCGGCAGGGCCGTCGCCGCCTACCGGGCCGCCAAGACCTCCGACGCCCTCTGCGCCGTGACCACCTCGGTCACCCCCCAGGGCGCCGGCACCGTCAGCGCCGCGCAGCCCGGCCCGTACCCGCAGGGCACCCAGTCCACCTACACGGCCACGGCCGCGAAGGGGTACGTCTTCAGCGGCTGGAAGCTCGACGGCAAGGCCGCCACGGGCGGCGCCTCCGGCTTCCGCGTCCCGGCCGGCGACCACGCCGTCGTCGCCGTCTTCGAGAAGGGCACCACCCCCACCTCCACGGTGACCACGAAGACCAGCGGCCAGGGCACGGTCGCGAAGGCCCCGGCCAAGCGGGCCGAGCGGGAGGGCGCCGACCTGCTGTACGAGGCCGTGCCCGCCCCCGGCTGGGACTTCGCGGGCTGGCGCCTCGACGGCTCGCACGCCGGCGACGACGACAGCCTCGCCCTCTCCGTCGGCCAGGACGACATGGAGCTCACCGCCCTCTTCGAGGAGCGGCGCCACGAGCTGAGGGTCGAACAGCGGGGCCACGGCAGCGTGGACCTCTCGCAGGCGGGTCCGTACTCCGACGGCGACACGGTGACGGCGACCGCCGTACCCGCGCCCGGATACGTCTTCACCGACTGGCTCCTCGACGGCGAGCCGTACGGCGGTGACGAGGAGGACGCCAGGGGCGAGACCGCCGTCTCCTTCGAGGAGACCGGACACACCCTGACGGCGCTCTTCACCCGCGCCGCGGGCCACCCCGACGCGGAGCCCGGCCACACCTCCGGCTCCGGCTACGGCGCCGACACCGACTCGGACGCCGAGGCCGACGCCGGCACCGGCACCGACTCCAAGGCCCGAACCAGCCGTTAGCGGCACGGCCCGCCCCCAACGCCCCCTTCTGCCCCGGCACTTCACTGTCTACCGTGGAAGTGCCGGGCAGCCGTGCCCGGGGAAAGGCGGCCGGCCGTGACACGGATAGCGGAACGCATGCGCAAGCTCCTCCCCTCCGCCCGACGCGCGTCCGGGAGCGAGGCCGCCCCGCCCCCGGCCCGCGCCGGGCGCCAGGGCCACAACCTCTTCGAGGCGGCGGCGGTGTACGTGGCCGCCTGCGCCGAGGACGACCAGGAGCGGCTGGAGGAGGCCGCGACCTGGGTCTCGCCCGGCCAGCTCACCTTCGGCGTCAACGAGCTCGCCTGCCGCGCCCTGCTCACCCTCGCCCGGGAGCGCAACCAGACCCCCGAGACCGTCGCCCGGTCGCTGCTCGGAATCAGAGAGCGCTGAGTCTCACACCCTGAGGACCCTCGACGCGCGGGTTACTCACTGGTTAAGGTGCGCCGACGATCCGATGGGGAGCGAGCTGGGGAGGGTGTTGTGGCGGCTACGGAACCGGCGGCGGGCGACGACTCGCTGTACGTGCTGACCGCGTGCCTGCTGACGCCCGCGCGCTTCCCGAGCGTGCTCGGCGACGACTACCCGGCGGCCTGCGCGGCCCTGGGCCTCGACCCCTACGAGCAGGGGTACGGGCTGATCTTCGGCCAGGACGGGCTCGGCGGCCGCTGGACGGTCGTCATCGACGACGTCTCGCTGGTCGCGGTGGCCATCGCCTCCTGGGACTGCGGCATGGCCTACGACCTCTCGCCCGACGAGGAGTCGGTCGTCGCCGGGCTGCCCGGCTGGCCGCTCGCCGTCGCCACCCAGGCCCCCGGCATCCCCGACCCGCACGATCCCGAGCCCGAGGAGGGCGACCCCGCCCCGCTGGCCCCGCCCGCCGAGGACGGATGGGGCCCCGCGCACCGGCGGCTCGGCGCCGACGAGGTGGCCCTCCACTGGAACGAGTGGCGCGAGCAGGTCGGTCCCCAGCCGGTCCCGGACCCGCCGGCCGAGACCGCCGGCGGCGGTACGGGAGCCGGCACGGGCGACGGCGCGACAGGCGGTACGGGCGACGGCGCGCCCGATCCGTACGACCGGGTGCGCCGGGCCATGGACGAGCTGCGCGGCTACCTGGAGGCGCCGCCGCCGGTGGGCCGGGTGCGGTCCGGCTTCGCCGGCGAGGGCGCGCGGACGCTCCGCGCCGACGGCCCCGGCTGGTCCCTGGTGGCCCGCACCGACGACATGGCCTTCTTCCTCCTCGACGAGCTCCCCCGCGAGGTCCTCCCGGTGGCGCGTGGCCCGCTGCTCCCGTCGCTGCTCGAAGGGCTCGACGCCATCGCCGTACGCCCTTCCTAGGAGCGGGAGGGAGCACGGCCGCCGGTCGCGGCCGGTCGGGTCGGGTCAGGATCAGACGCGCTCCAGCGGGCGGTGCGGACCGGCCGGCAGCTCGACGCCGATCGGGTCGCCGGGGCGCACCTCGCCGCCGGTCAGCACGATGCCCATGATCCCGGCCTTGCGGACGAGCTCGCCGTCGGCGTCGCGGCCCACGACCTGCTTGAGCAGTCCGTGGCTGAAGCCGTCGATCTGGGCGCAGGGGTTGCGCAGCCCGGTGATCTCGACGACGGCCTCGGCGCCGAGGCGGAGGCGGGCGCCGGTGGGCAGGGCCAGCAGGTCGATGCCGCGGGTGGTGACGTTCTCGCCGAGATCGCCGGCGGCCACCTCGAAGCCCGCCTCGGCGACCTCGTCGAAGAGCTCGCCGTGGATGAGGTGGACCTGGCGGAGGTTCGGCTGGGTCGGGTCCTGGGCGACGCGCGAGCGGTGCCTGACCGTGACGCCGGCGTGGACGTCGCCCTCCACGCCGAGCCCGGCGAGGAGCGTGATGCTGTCGCGGTTGGGCTTGGTGAAGGAGTACGTGCCGTTGCTGCTGACCGTGGTGACGGTGCCGTCGTTCATGTGCGGGCCCCCGGGTGCGCTGTCGTGATCGGATCCGCGTGCGACCCTACTCCGGGCGGCCGGCGTGCTCCTCGCGGAGGGTGGCGCCCACCTCGTGGAGGTGGCCGAGGGCCTGCCGGTAGGAGTCGACGAAGCCGGTCTCGGTGTACGGGATGCCCAGGGCCCGGCAGTGGGCGCGGACGGCGGGCTGGGCGAGGCGCAGGTGGGGGCGGGGCATGGACGGGAAGAGGTGGTGCTCGACCTGGTAGTTGAGGCCGCCGAGGAACCAGTCGGTGAGGGCGCCGCCCCGGATGTTGCGGGAGGTCAGGACCTGGCGGCGCAGATGGCCCCAGCTGTCGCCGTCCTCGTGCTCGTCGGGCCGCTCCATGCCCTTGTGGTTGGGGGCGAAGGCCAGGCCGAGGTGGAGGCCGAACAGCATCTGGTGGACGAGCGCGAAGACCAGCGCCTGGGCGGGCGTGAGGGCGGTGAGGAGCAGCGCCGCGTACCCGGTGAAGTGGAGGACGAGCAGGGCGGCTTCGGTGAGGCGTTCACGGCGGGTGCGGTACGGGCCGTCCTTCGCGAGCAGGGCCTGGACGCCGTACAGCTTGAGCGCGAGGCCCTCCAGCGTGGTCAGCGGGAAGAAGAGCAGGGCCTGGTGGCGGGTGAGGAAGCCGCGCAGGCCGGTGCGGCCGGCCGTCTGGTGCTCGGCGAAGACGAGGATGTCGGCCGCGACGTCGGGGTCCTTGTCGAGGTGGTTGGGGTGGGCGTGGTGGCGGTTGTGCTTGTCGTTCCACCACTCGCGGCTCATGCCGAGGAGGAGGTTGGCGTGGACGAGCTGGATCGCGCGGCCGGCCCGGCGGTCGGCGGTGATCTGCGCGTGGCCGGCGTCATGGGCGACGAAGGCGGCGCGGGCGGAGAACAGGGCGAGCGGCACGGCGAGGAGGACGGACCACCAGGCGGGGCCGGTGAGGAGGAGGGCGCCGGCGACGGCGGCGAAGCCGAGGAGGGTGACGGCGATGTCCCGGGCGTACCAGCCGGGGCGGTGGTCGAGCAGTGCCTGGCTCCGCACCAGGCGCAGGAGCGGCGAGAACTCGCTGCCCGTGCCCCGGGTCCGTGCGGCGGGCGGCGCCGGGGCGGTGGCGAGGGCGGTGGCCTGGGGCATGGGAGGGCTCCGGCTTCTGTGAGGTGGGGCGGCCGCGGTCCGCGATCGAGGAGGTGCCGCGCGATGCGCGTCCCGGAGGGGCGGGGGCTGGCGACGGGTGGTCGGTGACGGTCTTCACCGTACGAATCCGTGACGGGCGGAACCATGGCGTCACCACCCGGCCGGGGGCGGGGGCGGGCCGGGGCGGGAGGGTGGGGTGTTCCCCACCCTCCGGTGGGGCGCGGTGCACATGTGTCGGGCGTCACGCCCGGATGGGCGCGTTCGGCGGCGGCGTTGGGGTAGGGTCGGCCGCTCCGTCTCACAGGTAGTCACATGCGAGTAATGAGTCACATGCGAGGAATGTGTTGACCTCGTCGTTCGGACCCTCCGGTCCCGCGTCCGCCCCCTCTCTCCCCCGATCCGCCTCCCCCGCCGCCGTCTTCCTCCCCTCGGATCCGCCCCGCGCGGGCCGGATCGCCCTCTGGTCGCCCGCCGGCGAAGCCCTCCCGGCCGCGCCGGCGGCGGTCGAGGGCGAGATCACCGTCGTGGACGGCACGGACCTCCAGGCCGTGTCCGTCCCCGCGCTCCTCCTCCCGGTACGGGACGCCCTGCCGCTCCTCGCCCGCACCCGGCTCTCGGGCGGGGGCGACCCCGCGGCCGCCTTCTGGGGCGGCGCGGCCCTGCTCGCCCTGGACCTCACGGCGCGCGGGCTGCTGCTGCCCGGCGTGACGGACGGCGGGCACGACGCCTGGCGGGCGGGCCCGTTGGGGCCCGAGGAGCTGGACCGGGTGCGGACCCTCGCCGCGTCGATGCCGCCGACGGCGCACGCGGTGCCGGTGGGACCGGTGGGACCGGTGGAGGAAGCGGACGAGGCCGAGGACTGGCTGCTGCCGGAGCCGGAGGGGCTGCTGCGGGCCTTCCTGGACGCGGTCGCCGACACCCTCCCCCGTACACCGGCGGCCGAACTCGCCGCGGGAGGACGCGCGTTCGCCGTCGAGGATCCGCAGTCCGTACCCGAGCAGCGGGCCTGGGCCGCCGATGTGGCGGCCGGTCACGACGCGGGCGTACGGCTGTCGCTCCGCCTGGAGCTCGTCGGCGGCGACGTCGACGCGGCGCGGACGCCGGACTTCCGCGCCGTGCTCCAGCTGCACTCCGCCGCCGATCCGACGGTGGTCGTGGACGCGGCCGACGCCTGGTCGGGTACCGGTCCCGTGGCGGCGGCGCTCGGACCGCGCGCCCGGATGGACGCCCTGCTGGCACTCCGGCGGGCCGCGCGCGCCTGGCCTCCGCTCACGCCGCTGCTGACGGCCGCCGTCCCCGACTCGATGGAGCTGGCCGACGAGGAGGTCGTCGAACTCCTCGGCCCGGCCTCCCGCGCGCTGGCCGCGACCGGCATGCGCGTCCACTGGCCGCGCGAACTGACGGACCGCCTGACGGCGAACGCGGTGATCGGGCCGGTGGAGGCGGGGACCGGAGCCGGGGCGGAGCCTCGGCCCGGCACCGGGGCCGAGTCGTGGGCCGGGGCCGGGGCGTGGCTCGGAGCCGGGGGCCCGGACGGAGCCGACGGTCCGGAGGCCGCCGCCGAGGGGGGCGGTTCCCGTGGCGGCGTGCCGGGGTTCCTCTCCGCCGACGCGCTGCTCGCCTTCAACTGGCGCTTCTCCCTGGGGGACCAGGAGCTGACCCGGGCCGAACTCGACCGGCTGGCCGAGGCCGGGCGTCCGCTGGTGCGGCTGCGCGACCGGTGGGTGCTGGTCGATCCGGCGGAGGTGCTGCGCGCCCGGGAGCGGCAGGACCGCAAGGTGACGCCCGTCGACGCCCTCGCCGCCCTGCTCACCGGGACCACGGAGGTCGACGGACGGCAGGTCGAGGTGGCCGCGACCGGGGCCCTGGAACGGCTGCGCGAGCGGCTGGCCGACCCCGAGGGCGGGGTCCGCGAGGTCCCGCAGCCCGCCGGGCTCGCCGCCACCCTGCGCGACTACCAGCTGCGCGGCCTGAACTGGCTGCACCGGATGACCTCGCTCGGCCTCGGCGGCTGTCTCGCCGACGACATGGGGCTCGGCAAGACCATCACCGTCATCGCCCTCCATCTGCACCGGCAGTCCGAGCCGGCCACCGCCGGCCCCACCCTGGTCGTCTGCCCGACCTCGCTGATGGGCAACTGGCAGCGGGAGTTCGAGCGCTTCGCGCCGGGCACGCGGGTGCGCCGCTTCCACGGCCCCTCCCGCGACCTGGAGGGGCTCGGGGCCGGGGACGTCGTCCTCACCACGTACGGCACGATGCGGCTCGACGCCGAACGGCTCGCCGCCCGCCCGTGGGCGCTGCTGGTGGCGGACGAGGCCCAGCACGTGAAGAACCCCTACTCCGCGACGGCCCGCCGGCTGCGGACGATCGGGGCACGCGCGCGCGTGGCGCTGTCCGGCACGCCGGTGGAGAACGACCTCTCCGAGCTGTGGGCGATCCTCGACTGGACGACCCCGGGCCTGCTGGGCGGGCTCGGGGCGTTCCGGCGCCGGTACGCCACCGCCGTCGAGGCCGGCGGCGATCCGGCGGCCGCCGCACGCCTCGGCGCGCTCGTCCGCCCGTTCCTGCTGCGCCGGCGCAAGTCCGACCCGGGGATCGCGCCGGAGCTGCCGCCGAAGACCG
The DNA here is from genome assembly GCF_042794995.1 of Streptomyces sp. NPDC056503. NCBI lineage: Bacteria > Bacillati > Actinomycetota > Actinomycetes > Kitasatosporales > Streptomycetaceae > Streptomyces > Streptomyces sp. NPDC056503. Next base: position 16,747 of record NZ_JBHTST010000006.1, on the reverse strand, counting down.
AGACCGACCGGGCCGTCTCCCTGACGCCGGAACAGGCCGGTCTGTACGAGGCGGTGGTGCGCGAGAACCTGCTGGCCATCTCGGCGGCCGAGGGCATGGCACGGCGCGGCCTGGTGGTGAAGCTGCTGACCTCGCTCAAGCAGATCTGCAACCACCCCGCCCAGTACCTGAAGGAGGAGCGTCCGCGGATCGCCGGCCGCTCGGGGAAGCTGGAGCTCCTGGACGAACTGCTCGACACGATCCTGTCCGAGGGCGCGAGCACCCTGGTCTTCACCCAGTACGTGGGGATGGCCAGGCTCCTGGAGGCGCACCTGGCGGCGCGCGGGGTGCGGACGCAGTTCCTGCACGGCGGCACCCCGGTGGCGGAGCGGGAGGCGATGGTGGCCCGCTTCCAGGAGGGGGAGGTGCCGGTCTTCCTGCTGTCCCTGAAGGCAGCCGGGACCGGCCTCAACCTCACCCGCGCCGAGCACGTGGTGCACTACGACCGCTGGTGGAACCCGGCGGTGGAGGCGCAGGCCACCGACCGGGCCTACCGGATCGGGCAGACGCGGCCGGTCCAGGTGCACCGGATCATCGCCGAGGGGACGGTCGAGGACCGGATCGCCGCCCTGCTCGACCGCAAGCGCGAACTGGCCGACGCGGTGCTCGGCGGCTCGTCGGACGCTCCGGCGGAGCTGACCGAACTGACCGACGCGGAACTGGCGGAGCTGGTCTCCCTGCGCGGGGACGACGTCGCGGACGAGGACGGACGATGAGCGGGTACGGGACGGGCCAGGGGGCCGAGGAGCTGACCTTCGCGGCGCCGCCGCCGGTGCGCGGCGGGGCCTTCACCCGCACGTGGTGGGGCCGGGCGTGGCTCAAGGCGCTGGAGGACACGGCGCTCGACGGCCAGCAGGTGAAGGCGGGCCGCAGGGACGCGCGGGCGGGCGCCGTCGGCGCCGTGTCGGTGCGACCCGGGCGGATCACCGCCGTCGTGCAGGACCGGGACGGCACGGCGTACCGCAGCGACGTGCTGGTGCGCACGCTGACCGACGAGGAGTGGGACCGGCTGCTGGACCTCGCCGTCGACAGCGCCGGGCACATCGCCGCGCTGCTCGACCACGAGATGCCGCCGCACCTGGTGGAGGACGCGGCGGGGGTCGGCGTCGACCTGCTGCCGGGTATCGGCGACCTGGAACCGGAGTGCGGCTGCGAGGCGTGGGACCACTGCCCGCACACCGCGGCGCTCTGCCACCAGATGGCGCGGATACTGGACGAGGACCCCTTCGCGCTGCTGCTCATGCGGGGGCGCGGGCAGCGCGCGGTCGTGGACGCGCTCCAGGCCCGCAGCGCCGCCCGCGCGGGCGGCGCCGCGGCGGCCGGTGGTCCGGCGGACGCCGCGGACGGGGACGGGACCGGGGGCGAGCCGCGGGGCGTGTCGGCCGCGGAGGCGTACGCGCTGCGGGACATCCTGCCGCCGCTGCCCGCCGTGCCGGTGCCGGGCGCCGCGCCCGGGGAGCCGCCGGCGCTGGACACGGAGACGGATCCGGAGCCCGGAGTGGAGCCCGCCGCACTGGAGTTCCTGGCCGCGGACACCGCGGCCCGCGCCCACCGGCTGCTCACGGAGCTGCTCGCCGGCCGGCCGGTGTCCCCGGGGGTCTCCGCTTCGGGTGCGACGGTCGCCGAGGACGCGGTGCGGCTCGCGGCCGGCCGGCCGCCGGCGTGGATCGCGGGGCGCCTCGCCTCGGGCACGGGGCGCTCGCGCGCGGAGCTCGACCTGGCCACGCGCGCGTGGGGCTGGGGCGGGGCCGCGGCCGTCGCCGTGCTGGAGGAGTCGTGGACGCCGGACGAGGCCGCTCTGGCGCGGGCGTCGGCCCGGCTGGCCGAGGCCTGGGAGGACGGCGAGCGGCCGGAGCTGAGCCGCTCGGGGGCGCGCTGGACGCCGACGGGCGCCGGGGCGCAGCTGCGGCTGGGCGAGGACGGCCGGTGGTGGCCGTACCGGCGCGTCGGGGACGTGTGGACTCCGGTGGGTCCGGCGGACCGGGATCCGGCCGCGGCGCTCACCACGGCGACGGCCGAGGGCGAGCGGGAGGACTTCCGCTGAGACGGCCGCGGCGCGGGCCGGGCGGCGGGAACTCCGGCCCGCGCCACCTTTCGGAATGACTGGCGAAAGCTGCACAGCCTGATCACTTGTTGTCATTTTCGATACGTATTCCTGCCCTTTTATAGGGCCAGTTTGATTGATAGAACCCTTCCTTCCATCGAGGTCACACGCCAATCGCGAACTGACTATGCTCCGCAGATGTGTTGCGCCGCGCTCACAGCGAGTCATGAACGCTGGGAGCGGGCGCCGACGGAGCACGGCCGCGAAGGGATATTCGAGCACGCGTGCGTGATCGATCGCATGTCCGCTTCTTTCCTGACGGTACGTCGCCCCACTTCAGTCCTTTCCCATTTCCGGACGTCGAGGGAAACCGTTGATGGTTCGCGCAGGTTCAACTTCCAGAGCCAGGCCGGGTGCGATGGCTCCGGTGTGGCTCGTCCCGCCGGGGGTGCTGGCCGCCCTGTTCGCCATAGGGCTGCTCTTCGCGCCTGCGCAGATACGGACACCGGTGGCCTGGTACGGCTTCGCGGCGGTCTCCCTCACGCTCGGCAGCACCGCCCTGACCGTGCGCCTGACCCGGGCGGCCGAGGAGGCCCGGCACACGGGGGCGCTCCGGGCCGCGCGGCAGGCCCACGCGGAGAGCGAGGCCGCGCTGCTCGCGCGCCTCGCCGACCAGCGGACGGCCACCACGTGGATGGCCAAGGAGCTGCTCCCGGCGGCCGTCGCCCGTCTCCAGAAGGGCGACTCCACCTCCGAGATCGTGAAATCGGTCCGCGTCGGCGAGCATCTCGACGACGGCTTCACCGAGGCGCTCAAGGGAGCGCTGGAGACCCTCCTCCTGGCCGTCGAGGCCGAGGAGAACACCCGGGACTCCTCGCAGCGCGCCCTCGTGGCCGTCGCCCGCCGCGTCCAGGCGATCGTGCACCAGCTCGCCAAGGACCTCCGGGAGATGCAGATGGTCCACGGCACGGACCTCGTGCTCGCCCGCGGCCTGCAGGACGTCGACCACCGCAACGCCCTGATCGGCCGCCTCGCGGCCAGCATCGCCGTCCTCGGCGACGCCCGCCCGGGACGCCAGTGGTCGAAGCCCATCCCCCTCTACGACGTGCTGCGCGGCGCCATGTCACGCATCGTGGACTACCCCCGGGTGAAGCTCCAGTCGGTCACCGAGGCGGCGGTCGTCGGCCCCGGCGCCGAGCCGCTGATCCACCTGCTCGCCGAACTCCTCGACAACGCCACGACGTTCTCGCCCCCGCACTCCCCGGTGGAGGTCAGCGCCGTCGAGGTGCCCTCGGGCATCGCGATCGAGATCGAGGACCGCGGCGTCGGCCTCACCGAGGAGGTCCGCCATCGCATCAACCGGGTGATGACGGACTCGACCTCGGGCCTGTTCCTGGCCGGTCTGGGCGAGGTGACGCAGCTCGGTCTGCCGGTGGTGAGCCGACTGGCCCGCGAGTACGGCTGCGACGTCGACCTGCGCCCCTCCGCCTACGGAGGCGTACGGGCCGTGATCCTCGTACCCCGGCGCCTGATCACCACGGTGGAGAAGCCCGTCGTGAGAACTCCTGAGCCCGCCCGGAAGCGCGCGGCCGGGCCCCTCCGGCCCCTGCCGTCGCGCCGCAACGCCCCGGTGCCGCCCCCGGCCCCCGAGCCGCTGCCCGTACCGCCGCCCACCCCCATGCTCCCCACCTCCTTCGACGAGGGCGCGGCGCCGTTCATCGACGGGACGACCCTCAACGGTCTGCCCCGCCGCCGCCGCGACTCGCCCGTCCCCACGCCGGTCATCCGCACCGGCCCCGAGCCCGCCCCCGCCCCCAGCAACCCCGCCCGCCAGCCCGGGCTGATGTGGGAGGCCTTCAACGGCGACAAGCGCTCGGGTTCCGCATCCCCCACTCCGCACCGTCAGCCGTCTGATGAGGTCGAATAACATGCAGCCACTGCCCAACATCGACTGGATGCTCACCGAGCTCGTGGGCGGCGTTCCGCACGTACGGCACGTGGTCGTCCTCTCCGCGGACGGCCTCAGCATCGGCCAGGCCAACACGGCGCCCGACACCGCCGACGCGATCGCGGCCGCCTGTTCCGGCATCCAGAGCCTCGCCCGGGCGATCGCGCAGATGTTCCCGCACGGGAACGGCACGACCCACATGGTGGGGATCGAGGCCGACGGCGGCTACTTCTCCCTGATGGCGGCCGGCCCCGGCGCCTACCTCGCCGTGCTCGCCGACGCGGAGGTGGACGCGGGGCTCCTCGGCGACCGCATGCGGACGCTCGTCACGAGGATCGGGCGGCACATGACGAGTCCGCCGCGTGAAGACGTCCGGCAGGCGATGTGACCTCGGAGAACCCGAAGCCCTGGGAGGAGGGCACCCCGGTCCCGCTGTACGTCATCACCGGCGGCGATGGTTCCTCGGCCAAGGCCTTCGACCTCGTCACGCTGATCGCGACGAGGTCCACGCCGGACCCCTCGATGCAGCCCGAACAGGCATCCATCCTCACCATGTGCGAGTACCCGCTGTCGGTGGCCGAGGTGTCGGCCTACCTCAGCCTTCCGTTCAGCGTCGTCACCGTGCTGCTGTCCCAGCTCGTGGACGACCAACGCGTCGAGGCGATCGCCCCCGTGCCCGTCGCGGCCTTCCCCGACCGGGGCCTTCTGGAGGCGGTGATCCATGGACTACGGAGACTCTGACACGCTCAGGGCGGGCCCGCGCGACACCGACCTGCTCCTGCCGCACGGCGCCAGGGGCGTCAAGGTCGTCGTCGTCGGCGGCTTCGGCGTCGGCAAGACCACGATGGTCGGAGCGGTGAGCGAGATCCCGCCGCTGACCACCGAGGAGCGCATGACACAGGCCGGCGTCGGGATCGACCACAACCCCGGCGTGGCCGGCAAGAACACCACGACCGTCGCGATGGACTTCGGCCGCATCAGCATCAACGAGGAGCTGATCCTCTACCTCTTCGGCACCCCGGGGCAGGAGCGCTTCTGGTTCCTGTGGAACGGGATCTTCGAGGGCGCGCTCGGCGCCGTGGTCCTCGTCGACACCCGCAGGATCGAGGTCTGCTTCGAGATCATCACGCGCCTGGAGGACCGCCGCGTCCCCTTCGTCGTGGCCGTCAACACCTTCCCCGAGGCCCCCCAGTACCCGCTGCCAGAACTGCGCACGGCGCTGGCCCTCAGCGAGTCCGTCCCCCTGGTCACCTGCGACGCCCGCGACCGGGCGTCCTGCCGGGACGCCCTCCTCTCGCTGATGGTCTACCTGTGCACCCTCGCCGCCCAGGAGACCGTATGACCCTCCCCGCCCACGAGCACGCCGCACAGGACCCCGGGCTCGTCCCGCCGCCGGGCTGCCCGGCCCACGCGGCCACCGGGCCCGGCGGAGCGGCCCGGCTCTACGGCCCCGCCGCCGAGACCGACCCCATGGGCCTGTACGAGGAACTGCGCGCCGTCCACGGTCCGGTGGCGCCCGTCCTCCTCGACGGCGACGTCCGCGCCTGGCTGGTCCTCGGCTACAACGAGAACCGCGACGTGGCCACCCGTTCCACCCAGTACTCCCGCGACCCGCGGGTCTGGCACGGCTGGAGCAGCGGCGAGATCGACCCCGCCACCTCCCCGCTGATGCCCATGATCGGCTGGCGTCCCGACTGCGTCTGCGCGGACGGCGAGGAGCACCAGCGGCTGCGCAGCGCCGTCACCGCCTCGCTCGACCAGTTCGACCACCGGGGGATCCGGCGCCGCATCAACCGCTTCGCCCACGAGCTGATCGACACCTTCTGCGAGGACGGCGAGGCGGAGCTGGTCGACCGGTTCACCGAGCACCTGCCGATGCTCACCCTCATCCATCTGCTCGGCATGTCCGACGAGGCGGCGCCGAAGCTGGTGCAGGCCGCGCGTGACCTCTTCAAGGCCACCGAGACCTCGCTCGCGAGCAACGCGTTCGTGGTCGAGAGCCTGGAACAGCTGGTCGAGGAGAAGCACCTGCGGCCGGGGATGGACATCGCCTCCGCGCTGCTGTCGCACCCGGCGGGGCTCACCGACGAGGAGGTCGTGCACCACCTGCGGCTGATCCTGCTGGCCGGCTACGAGACCACCGCCAACCTGATGTCGAACGTGCTGCGGATGGTGGTCACCGACCCACGGTTCCGCGGTTCGCTCGCCGGTGGTCAGATGACGCTGCCCGAGGCCGTCGAGCAGGTCCTGTGGGACGAGCCGCCGCTGATGGTGTGCCCGTCCCGCTACGCCAACGGCGACACCACGCTCGGCGGGCAGCGGATCATGGCGGGCGACATGCTGCTGCTCGGCCTGGCGGCCGGGAACATGGACCGGGTGGTCCGCCCGGATCCCGCGGCGCCCGTGCACCACAACCGCGCGCACCTCTCCTTCAGCGCCGGCAGCCACGAGTGCCCCGGGCAGGACGTCGGGCGCATCATCGCCGACACCGGCATCGACATCCTCCTCACCCGGCTTCCCGACATCGCCCTGTCGATCCCGGAGGAGGACCTCGGCTGGCGCTCCACCACCTGGGCGCGGCACCTGACGGCGCTGCCGGTCTCGTTCGCCCCGCGGGCCCCGCGGGGCATGCAGGACGAGGAGCCGCTGCCGGAGGGCCCGCCGCCGCACGCGGCCGGGATCCCCGGGCCGGCCGCGGCGCCCGGGGCGACCCCCGCGGTCGCCCCCGAGCCGGCCGCGCGGCCCGGGGCGCGGCCGACCTGGTGGGAGCGGCTGTCGCGGTGGCTGCGGCTGCGGTAGTCCGTCACGGCTCGACGTCGATACCGAGCCCGACGGCGGAAGGGGGTGTCGCCGCGTGCCGGCCGGCCCCCCTTCCGTACCACTCCCCCGAGGCGGCGGGCAGCCGCTGTTCCGGGAAGGCGGGGTCGGTGGGGACGTACCGGGGCGCGCCGGTGTACCAGGCGTGCAGGCCCGAGAGGAAGCTGCACGCCCCGCCGATCCAGGTGTCCAGCTCGGCCTGTTCCCCGGGGGTCAGGCCGGCGCGGCGGGCCAGCGGCGGGACGTCCTCCTCGCGGAGCTGCTCGAAGTCGCGCATGCGGGAGTTGACGAGGTGGACGGAGGCCGGGACGGCCTCGCGGAGGGGGATCCCCAGGGAGGTGCCGAGGACGACGACGAGGTTGTTCACGTCGTGTTCCTCGTGGACCTCCCGCTCGTACGAGGCGATGTCGTTCGCCAGCCCCATGACGTCCATGAACGCGGCGACGAGCCCGCGGACGGTCCGGTGGTTCCGGATTCGTTCGGGTATTCGGGCGCCCGTGGAGAGTTCGACGGAGTAGGGGGCGGTGTGGGCGGCGAAGCTCTCGCGGCGGAAGGGGGCGTAGTCGATGAGGTGGGGGACGCGGCCGGTGCGGCTGTTGGCCAGCTCCTCGACGCCCGCGTCGACGTAGCGGGCCAGGGCCCGGCTGAACTCCTGGCGCCAGTGGGCGAGTCGGGGCGGGAAGAGGTGCCCCTGGAGGTCGGCGATGCCCCGCTCGACCGCGTTGACCGGCTCGGGCAGGCGCGCGCCCTCCTCCGGGCGCAGGAAGGCGTGGAGTCGGGCGGTGAAGTCCTGGGCGCCCTGGAGGTCGCTCGTCCGCTTGAAGGAGTGGGCGAAGTAGTCGTCCCAGGCGAGCGCCCAGATGTTGAAACGGTGGTTGAGCCGCAGGGCGGCGGGCGAGGCGTCGGGCAGGGTCCAGGCGGTGAGCAGGTCCACCGTCATGGCGCGGAACTGGGTCTGGGTCCAGATCGGCCGGCGGTCGGCCCGTCCGTCTCCGTTGTCCAGCATGCCCATCTCTCGCGCCCAGGTCTCGCTCTCCGCGCGCAGGCCCGGTAGGTGCGGATTGACCTTGAGGGGATGAGGCATCCACAACTCGGGGATTTCGACGGCATGCAGGGGCATGGTCGCTCCACCTCCTTCAGTCCTCGGAACCCGTTGTATGTTGCCGCTGTCTCCGACGCCCGACAATTCCCGCCACGCGACGCTGCAAACCTGCCCGCCCGAACCGGCCCACAACCCCCGGAATAGACAGGTCCGGATCACGGTAACCCTGGCGTCTTGCTGGGCAGTTGTGTTCTCCTGAAGTGCCGGGGCCGCTCCTGGACCACCGGCACGCACGCACGGGCGCGCCTGACGACCATGGCCTGTTCCGACTCGCGACCGGGCGGGCACGCGAGGGCGGTCGACGCCGCGCGGACGGAACCGGACGCCGATGCGGGACCCGACCGCCCGGCCGGTCCTCGGCACCGCGTGGCCCCTGGCGCACCGGCCGGAGCCGCCCGTCACGACGCGGTCGCCGCGCCGGGCGACACCGTCGCGACCGTCCCGGTGGAGGCAGAGCCCGGCGGCGACGAACCCCTCCCCTAACCCGGCGGCGCGGTGCGCGCCGAGGACCTCGCGGGCCTCCGCGAGCGCGGGGCGCGGAAGGGCTGGGTGCGGGACAGCGGGGTGCGGGACGGCGGGGTGCGGGAGGGCCTCGCCCTCCCGGTCGTACGCGAGGAGCCTCGGCGCGGCGGCCACGTCCTCGCGCGTCCGGCGCCGCCCGGCCCTCCCGGGCCCGTGGTCACGCGTCGAGGACGACCACGAGCCCGGGCATACGGACGGTCACGGCCTCCGGGCGGAGGCCCGCACGGTCGGGCGTCCGGCGGTCCGCTCCCGGGACAGTTCGCCGAGCAGCGTCCAGGTTCGTCTGCGGGCCTCCTCGCCGCCGAGGTCCGTGGCGGTGAAGACGACCTCGGTGGCGCCGGCGTCGAAGTAGCGGCGGACCTCGGCGGCGACGGCCTCCTCGTCCCCGAGGACGGCCAGGTCGGCGGCGCGGGCCGCGCCGGAGAGTCCGATGACGCGCCGGTAGGACGGGACCTCCTCGTAGAGGGCGAGGGCTTCGGCCGCCCGGGCCCGCAGCCCTTCCGGGTCGTGCGTGACCACGCCGGGCACGAGGGCCACGATCCGGGGCGCGGGGCGGCCCGCCGCCTCCGCCGCGGCAGAGGCGGCGGGTACGAGGTGCTCGGCGAGGGCCCGGGGCCCGGCCAGGAACGGCAGGATGCCGTCGGCCAGGGCACCGCTGACGCGGAGGGCCTGCGGGCCCATCGCGGCGACCAGCACGGGCACGGGAGGCCGGGCGCCGGGGACGGCCGCCGGGTACGGCGTCGTCGCGGTCAGCAGCTCGCCGTGGAAGTCGGCCTCGCCGGTCTCCAGGAGGGGCCGCAGGGCGGTGAGGAACTCCCTGAGCAGGCCGATGGGCCGCTCGTACGGGAGGCCGAAGCCGGTCTCGGTGAGGTGCCTGGTGCCGAGGGCCAGCCCGAGGTGGTAGCGGCCGCCGGTGGCGGCCTGGGCCGTCTGGGCCTGGCTGGAGACGAGGAGGGGATGGCGGCCGAAGACCGGGAGGGCGGCCGACCCCACGTGCAGGCCGGGCACCTCGCGCCCGACGATCGCGGCCAGCGTCGGCGAGTCGTACGCGAAGGACTGGCCGAACCACGCGGAGTGCAGACCGGCCTCGCGGGCGTCGCGCGCGAGCCGCACGGTGTCGTCGACGGGGAGCTGCCGGTTGGTCGAACTGAGCGTCACGCCGAGAGTCATACCGGCGGCAACGGACGCGTCCCGCGGGGTAATTCCCGGGCCGTGTGAACAGCGCGTGGCGGAACCACGCGCGCGTGCCGGGATGATGGGGGCATGATGACGCTCACCGAGGTGGACGCACTGGCCGACCGCGCGCACGCCGGTCAGGTCGACAAGATCGGCGTCCCGTACGTGGAACACGTACGGGCCGTCGCCGCGGGGCTCGCGCCGCTCGACCCCGAACTGGCCATGGCGGGGCTGCTCCACGACGTCGTCGAGGACACCGGGTGGACGGCGGAGGACCTGCGGGCCGCCGGGGTCCCCGAGCGGGTCGTCCGCGCCGTCCTGGCGGTCACCAACGAACCCGGCCGCCCGTACGAGGAGAAGATCCGGCGCGTCGCCCTGGACCCCGACGCCACCCTGGTGAAGATCGCCGACAACGCGCACAACAGCCGCGCGGACCGGGCGGCGGGCCTCGCGCCGGAGCAGCGGGAACGGCTCGCCGCCAAGTACCGGGAGGCGCGGCGGGTGCTGTGGGCCGCCGCCGACCCCGCGCGGGTCGCGACGATCCTGCGGATCGTCAACCCGGACCTGCTGCCCGAACTGACCGGGCGCTGAGACGCGCCGGCGCGTCCCCGCGGGACCGCCGTCGCTCGGAGGGTCGGCGGTCCGGCCTCCGCCCGCCGGAGCACGGGGGCGAGGCGGTCCAGGTCGGGGCCGCCCTGGAGCATGCGTTCGTCCCACCAGGTGGCGCCGGCGTCCCGGAGCGGCCCGACGACGTCCCGCGCCCTGGCGGGGTCCGCGGGCGTCGCCCCGCCGAGCACGTACTCGAACGGCCCCTCCGCTCCGGCCTCCGCCCGCCGCGCCCGTACGGAGGAGACCAGCTCGCGCACCTCGGCCGCGTCCGGGACGTGGCCGTGCCGGGCGGTCTCGAAGAGGGGCACAGCGCCGTCCCACCGGGCCGCGCGGCGCATGGCGGACCGGCGCGGCCGGAAACCGCCGATCCAGACCGGGGGCGCGGGCCGCCGGCCGGTGGTCGGCAGCAGGGTCACGTCCCGCGCCTCGCAGTGGGGGCGGACGCGCGGTCGCGGGTCCGCGGCCCTCGCGCCGGGACGTCCTCCCGGTCGAGCGAGATCCACACCCCTTGTACTGTTCCCCTATGCCCGAAATGCCCGATTCTCCCGACGGGGCTCACCACCCCGCCGCCGACGCCCTCCCCCTCACCGGAGCGCACGTCCTCCTCGGGGAGCGGGACGCCGAGACCGCCGCGCGCACCGCCCGGGCCCTGCGCGCCCGGGGGGCGACGTCGGTGCACACCGTCGAGGCGACGGCCGACTTCCTGCGCGCCGGAACCGATCCGCCGGAGACCGTACGGCTCTGGGACGCGGCCGTGTGGCACACCGGGCTCGGCGCGGACGACCGCGGGCTCGCCGAGCTGCTCGAAACGTGGCGCGCCCGGCTCCCCGGCGTCCCGGTCGTGGTGACCGACGACGCGCCCAGCGCCCGGCTGGCGGTCGCGGCGCTGCGCGGCCGCGCCGCCGACCTGGTCGAACGCTCCGACCCCGAGGGAGTGGCCACGGCCGTGGCCCGGGCGGTGACCGAACGGGCCGACCCGCTCGGCGTCGAGGGCGCCGGGCAGCGCGCCCTGCGGATGCTGGTGGTCGGCGCCCATCCGGACGACGTCGAGATCGGCGTGGGCGGCACCGTCCACCGGCGCACGCGGAGCGGCTGGGACGTCACCGTGCTGACCATGTCCGGCGGCGGGGGCGGCGGCGATCCCGCGCGGCGCCGGAAGGAGGCGCACCGCGCCGCCGAGGTGCTGGGCGCCCGGCTCCTCATGGAGGACCTCCCGGACGGTTCCATGGTGGACGACCGCGCCACCGTGGAGGCCGTCGAGCGCGCGGTCGCCGAGGTCTCCCCGCACGTCGTCGTCGTGCACTCCGAGAGCGACACCCACCAGGACCACCGGGCGGTCCACCGCGCGACGCTCGTGGCCTGCCGCAAGGTGGCCCGGCTCGCCTGCTACCAGTCGCCGTCCGCCACCGTGTCCTACCGGCCGAACCGGTTCGTGGAACTGAGCGAGGACGACGTACGGGCCAAGCTCGCCGCCATCGCGGCCCACCACTCGCAGGCGTCGAGCCGCTGGTACCTCGACGAGGACCTGCTGCGGTCCACCGCCCGCTACTGGGGCCGCTACTCCCAGACCCGTTACGCCGAACCCCTGGAGCTCGTCCATGAGCGCTACTCCCTCGGCCGCCCCCAGGCCGGCCATGCCTGACGCCGTCCGCACGCCGGTGCCCGACCTCTCCCTGCCCCTGGGCAGGCCGCCCCGGGTCCTCGTCACCGGCGCCGGCGGCCCCTCCGGCGTGTGCTTCCTGCGCGCCCTGGACGGCGTGGCCGAACGGTACGCGGCGGACCTCGACCCCAACGGCGCGGGCCTCTACCTCGTCCCGCGCGCCTACCGGATGCTGGTGCCGCCCGGCGCCGCCCCCGGGTACGCCGAGGCCCTGCTGCGCCTGTGCCGGCGGCACGGGATCGACGTCCTGGTGCCGACCGTGGACGCCGAGCTGGTGGCGCTCGCCCACGCGGCCGACGCCCTCGCCGCCGCGGGGGTCCGGGTCCTGCTCTCCCCCGCCGGGGCGCTGGAGACGTGCCTGGACAAGTGGCGGCTCGCCGAGGCGTGCCAGGGGGCGGTACGGCTGCCGGACACACGGCTCGTCGGTTCCCCGGGCCCGGCGGAGCCGGACGGCGGCTTCCCCGCGATCGCCAAGCCGCGCACCGGCTCCGGCTCCCGGGGCATCGTCGTCGTCCGCTCCGCCCGGGAGCTCGCCGGACTGCCTCAGGACGGCTCGTACCTGCTCCAGGAGTTCCTGCCGGGGACCGAGTACTCCGTCGACGTGCTGACCGACGCCGGGGGGCGGGTCGTGGCCGCCGTGCCCCGCGCCCGGGACAAGACGGACTCCGGGATCGTCGTGGCCGGCCGGGTCCTCGACCTGCCGGAGCTCTCCGGGATCGCCGAGGACACCGTCCGCATCCTGGGGCTGCGCGGGGTGCTCAACGTCCAGGTCCGCGAGGACCGGGCCGGGAAGGCCGCCCTCCTGGAGGTCAACCCCCGTCCCCCGGGCGGGATGTCACTGACGGTGGCCGCCGGGGTGGACATGCCGAAGTGGGCGGTCGCCTCGCTGCTCGGAGTGGAGCTGCCGGACCGGATCGTCCAGCGCGAGACGGCGGTCGTCCGCCACTGGCAGGACGTCGTCCTCGCGCCGCGTGAACTCGGCTCCCTGGGCGACGTCACGGAGGCCGCCGCACCGGACGCCGGAGGGGACCGGGAGGCGGCGGCGTGACCGGCGGGACGGCGACGGACGGGCGGACGGCGGGACCCGGTCCGCTGCGCGCCGATCTCCACACCCACACCGACTTCTCCGACGGCCACGATCCCCTCGGCGCCGTCGTGGCGGCGGCCGCGGCCGCCGGGCTCGACGCCCTCGTGGTCACCGACCACGTGCGCGCGGACACCACCTACCTCCCGGCCTACGTCGAGGCCGTCCGCGCGGCGCGCGCCACGGCTCCCCTGGAGCTGGTCTGCGGGGTGGAGGCGAAGATCCTCGACACCGAGGGCCGGATCGACCTCCCGGAGGACCTGGCGGGGATCGGGCACGTCGCGCTCGCCGACCACAGGTTCCCGCTGCCCGACGGCCCCGCCCACCCCGACTCCGTACGGGCCCTGCTCGACGACGGCGGGCTGGTGCCGGAGGAGGCCCTGCGGCTGCTCGTCCTCGCGACGGCGCGGGCGGTGGAGAGGGTCCCGGCGGGCCGGACCGCCCATGTGGCGCACCTGTTCAGCGTGCTGCCCAAGGCCGGGCTCGACGAGGACGGCGTGGACGCGGCGCTCCTGGAACCCCTGGCGCGGGCCTGCCGGGAGCGGGACGCCGCGGTCGAGCTGAACGAGAAGTGGCGGTGCCCCTCCGTCCGCACGGCCCGGCTGCTGCACCGGGCCGGAGTGCGGCTCGCGGCCGGCAGCGACGCCCACCGGGCGGAGGACGTCGGCCGCTTCCCGTGGGTCGCGGCGGCGCTCGCCGACGCGACGGCCGAGGAACGGAGCGCGTCCTGAACCGGATCCCGCACATCCTGGCCACCGTCGCGGTCTTCCTCGGCGCGGTGCCGCTGGTCGTCGCCGTGATCCAGTTCCTGCTCGTCGGCCTCCAGCGCTTCCGGCACCTGTACGAGGACCGGCCCCCGCACATGCCCCGGACCGCCGTCCTCATTCCGGCCTGGAACGAGGCCCCGGTCCTCGCCTCCTCCGTGGAGGGACTGCTCCGCATGCGCTATCCGCCGGACCGGCTGCGGGTCGTCGTCGTCGACGACGCCAGCACCGACCGGACGCCCGAGGTGATGCGGGAGCTGATGGCCCGGCATCCGGGGCGGGTGGCGCACCTGCGCCGGGAGGACGGCGGGCAGGGCAAGGCGCACACCCTCAACCACGGGCTCGCCCACGTCCTCGGCGACGACTGGGCGGAGGCCGTGCTCGTGATGGACGCCGACGTCGTCTTCGACCGCGACGCCCTGCTCCGGATGACCCGGCACCTCGCCGACCCCGAGGTCGGCGCCGTCACCGCGTACATCAAGGAGGGCAGCGGGAAGCAGGGCACCTACCTCACCCGCTACATCGCCTTCGAGTACATCACCGCGCAGGCGGCCGCCCGGCGCGCGCAGAACGTCCTCGGCGCCGTCGCCTGCCTGGCCGGCGGGGCGCAGCTGCACACCCGGGCGAGCCTGGAGGCGATCGGTGGCCGGATCGACACCTCCACCCTCGCCGAGGACACCGTCACCACCTTCGAGACACAGCTGGCCGGTCGCCGGGTCGTCTTCGACGGGTACGCGACCGTGCTCGCCGAGGAGCCCGGCGACGTGACCGGGCTGTGGAAGCAGCGGCTGCGCTGGGCCCGGGGGAACCTCCAGGTGACCCACCGCTACCGGCGGCTGTGGTTCCGGCCGTGGAAGCGGCGGGAGGGACACCGGCTGGGCTCGGTCCTCTTCGGGCTCGTCTGGTACTCGCTCCTCGCGACCCCGGTCCTCATGGCGGTCTGCTCGGTGGCACTGCTCTACCTCTACTTCACCGACGCGGACCGCTCGTGGCAGCTGTTCCACTGGCTGTGGGTGGTCAACCTCGTCTGCTACCTGCTGATCCTGCTGCTCTCGGCGGCCGTCGATCCGGGCACCTTCCGGCGCTGCTGGCGGGAGGCGCTGATCTATCCGGGCCTGGTCTCCACGTGCGTCCTGGTGTTCACGGCCCTGCCCGGCGTGTTCCAGCCGCTGCTGGAGCGGGCCGGCCTGCTCACGGACGCCGGCTCGCCGCAGCCGCTCATGGTCGCCGTCTACGCCTGGCTGGGCCTGTCGCTGCCGCTGGCGTGGGCCGCGAAGCTGCTGAGCGGCACGCGGCTGCGGTTCCTCGCCCCGGTGCTGCTGACGCTGGTCGGGTACGGCTCGCTGCTGTCGGCCTGTCTGGTGGCGGCCTGGGTGCAGGAGCGCCGTAAGGCGGAGCTCACATGGGACAAGACCGAGAAGACCGGGAAGGTGACGGCGGGATGACGGCGGACGAGGACTCCGAGGAGGCGCTGCGCCGCCACGTGGCGGAGCTGACCGCCGACGACCGGCGGCGGGACCGGCGGCTCTTCTGGTGGGAGCTGCTGGCCGTGCTGCTGGTCGCGGCGGCCCTGACGGCCCGGGCGCTCTGGCTCGACTGAGCCTCAGCCGGTGAGGAAGGGGTCGGCGCCCCGGGCGGCGAGCGCGAACCACGCCGTGGTCCCGGTGTGCAGACTGGCGTAGAGCGTGTCGCCGTCGCCGGTGCGGAGCCCGTCGGAGGAGGCGGCGACGATGCCGTGGCCGTCGGCGTTCGGGGCGTCCGCCTGGGCCGAGCGGAGGGTGGCGAGGAGACGGTCGGCCCGGTCCCGGTCGCCGTCGCCGTCGCGGCGGCGCAGGGCCGCCGCCATGTGTCCGGTGCCCTCGAACCAGACCTTGGAGGTGTCGGCGTCGCTGACCGACACGCCGCTGAACCCGCCGTCCTCGGCGGCCAGGTGCTCCAGCGCCCAGTCCAGTGCGCCGGCGTGCCGGGCGTCACCGGTCGCCAGGTAGGACCAGCTCTGGGGGTCCTCGGGGACGGGCGTGCGGTTGACGGTGGAGCCGTCGGTGCCGGTGCCGGTCCAGAAGGCGCCGCGGTCCCCGTCCCACATCGCGTCGAGGAACCCGGTGGCGACGCCCGCGCGATCGGACCACGTGCCGTCGCCGGTGGCGCCGGCGAGGCCGCGGAAGAGGGCGGCGGCGTCGATGTTGTGCTCGGTGGCCTTCCAGGTGAGGGCGGTGCCGGCCGCGGTGACGCCGCCGGTGTAGCCGGGGATGCCCCGGGAGCCGGCGGTGTGGTCCTGGACCCACTCGGCGAGCCGCTGCGCGCCCGCGCGGAACTCGGCCCCGTCCGTACGGCGGTGGACGTGGAGGAGGGCGAGCCCGGTCCACGCCTGTGCGCCGGTGTACGCGTCCTGGGCGGCGACGGCGGGCAGGCCGTCCGCCGCGGTGACCTTTCCGGAGGCGTACGACTGGCGGATCCGGCCGTCTCCGGCGGGGTCGCCGTCCTGCAGGGCGAGCAGGGTGCGGGCGAGGGCGGTGGCCCGCCTGACGTCGCCGTCGGCGCCGCGGGCGCAGTACGCGATGACGGTGAGCGCGACGTCGTAGGTGAAGGCGACGGTGGAGTGGTGGCTCTCCATCCAGCCGCCGGTGTAGCTGCGCGGCAGCCCCTGCCGGGCTCCGCCGGCGGCCTCGTCCACCCGCCGGTCGAGGAAGGTGTAGGCGCGCTCGACCGCCTCCGTCCCGTCCACGCCGGGTCCCGGTGTTCCGGACGCCCCCGGGGGACCCGCCCGCCCCGTCGAACAACCGCTCAGCGTGGCCGCCAGCGCCGCCGTCGCCGTCCCCGCCAGCCCCGCCGTGAACGCGCGGCGGCTCACCGGCCGGCGCCTGCCCTCCGAAGTTCCCATGCACCTTCATTAGTCCATCGCGGGCCCTCGGCGGTCGGGGACACACCAGGCGTCACGGGCGATCGCGCCGAGGCCCTGGGGGGCACCCGCGGCGGCGGGCC